>NZ_JBJZOG010000059.1:0-42618 GCF_047200535.1 Micromonospora mangrovicola
TGAACGCTGAAGAGTGACCCCCAGGGGTAGTAGCAACGCCTCGAGGTGGGATGCACTCTTCTCGGCTAGCTCAGGATGCTGCCGGTCCCACGGGCCAGTCACCGAGTGTGACCGCGGTCGAGCGGCCCGCGCAGACAGCGGCAAAGAGTGCTTGCCCGCGCGGGAGTTGTCATGGCAAGCGCCGGAGGCGCGGTGTCAGGCACACTTTTCGAGTGGTGTTCGACTTCGGAATCGCTGGGTATCAGCCATGTTGGCTCAACGGGGTCAACGAGGTCGCCAACCGTCACGGTCGCCGGCTGCGCGGGCTCGTTGGCCGCCGGCTGACGGGTACGTGGGTCGTGTGGGATGCCGATGACGACGAGTGGTTTGCTGACTGTCCGGTGGTGCTTGACTTCGCCGGGGAGCGCCTGGAAGTCAATCATCAGAAGTTCGATGATCTGTCGATTACGTGGAACTCGGTAGACGTGACCAGGGCGCCGGCGTGGCCGACATCGGACGGCTTGCGGCTGGTCTGGCGCGACGACGTTCCCGCCGTGTTGGCTGCCCGGCGCGGGCAGTGCCTTGCGGCGGTGGAGCTTCTCGAATGGGCTGGCGGCGACCTGGCGGACGGTGGCGTCGCCCTTGGCCTCCGATTCGCCGACGGCTGGCTGACCCTGTACAACGCCTTGGACGAGAACGGAGTCGCGTTCGGCCAACTCGACCCGCAGTACCGCCGACAGCACCGCCTGCGCGGGACGTCTACGGAGAGTGACGGGAGTTGCTGCCTTCCGGCGCGCCCGCTCGGCGGCAGATCAGTGCACCGGACCAGGCACGACCGAGGGGCGGCGTGAGAGTACGCCGGATCGTGAGCCTGACGGCGTTCCCGGACGTTGGTGTTCAGTCCACGCGCTGCGGGTTTCCCGACGGAAGAATCCGAGTTGGGTCGCTAGCGGGAGGGAAGAAGCCGAGGGAGCTCGGATCGTTGTCTCGCCCGTCGTCTTCAAGCCAGCCGACAGCACTGGTGACAACGTAGTCGAAGTTCCCCGCCGTCTCGATCACAAGAACTCGCAGGGCCTCTCCGGCCAGTCCGGACGACGCAAGAATGCGGTCACGCTCGGCAACGGTCCCACACCGGATGACCAGCCCCTCGTACTCCGTCCGCAGCTTCATGGCCTCGACAGGCTTGAACAAGATGTCGATACGCGGCTGCCCATCAGCCACTCGGGCGCGTAGCAGAAGCTGGCTACGGCTGACGGCGAACGCCCACACAGCGAAGTCGCGCTGCGAGCGGAAGATTTCTCGCCCGGGTACGAACTGGCTGTCGTGGTTCAGCCATGCTGCATCCTGTCATCCTGACATCATGCAACTGCGACCGATGTCTCGCATCCCGCTTACCGTGTGACCCCATCACCGAAGCGCAGGCGCAACTACACGAGCGCCATCAGCGGCATGAGCGATCATCCATGCAGCTCAACCCACCGGGCGGCCGCGTCGAACGTGTCCGCCGGCGTGGCGTTGAATGCGATCGCCGCGTCGGGCGCGCGCCGCCGCACCAGATTGACCACCAGCTCGAACAGTTCCGGCTGGTTGCGCACCCCGCCGCCAATGACGACGCACTCCCAAGGTTGGGCGCAAAGGGCAGTGGTGACGACCGCTTCCACATCGTCGCTGCCGTCGAGGCCGAACAGGCAGAACTCAGCCCCCAGGCCGTGATCGACGAATCGGGCCCGCCCGACTTCGATGCCGTCTGCGACTGGCTTGGGGTCCCACGGCCCCGGCACCCGATACGGATCCAATCCGATCACCAGCACGCGGGGGGTGAGGGCGGTCGTGTCCACTGTTGAAGACTACGTCGCGCGGTGCACGGTCATCGGCAAGGTCGCGCCCCGAGCGTCGCCTGTTACTCAACGTGACGCCCCGACCGGCGGCAGATCCGTGCACGCGATCTCATTGAGTGCCGGGGCGGTGGGCGAGCCGCCGGTGGCGCTGTTACGTGGTCAGCGGTCCTCGGTGTTGAGAGCCGCGATCAGCTCGGCAGCCGGGGTGCTGCGTGGCCGGTCGCTGACCTGGCCGTCGCCGATCTCGACGATTCGCCACCGACCATCGTCACGCAGTGCGAAGTCCGCCGTCACGAACGGCAGGTCCAAGGCCCGCACCGAGGCTTCCACGGCCGCCAGGTCGAACGCAGCGGCTGGCTGGTGTGCCGGGGTATCCGGGTGCGCGGTGACCAGGCGGCAGGAACCCTCGACCCACCAGGTCCGCACCTCCGCCCCGACGAACGACTCGAAGCGGCGCAGGACAAAGCCTCCGGCGTAGTCGTCACCACGCAACTGCCGAAACCGGCTGGCCACCCGCCATGCCGGGTCGCGATCAGCCACGTCCGGGATGAACGACGCCTCATGCCAAGACCCCTCTGGACATCTCACATCCTCCGCCGCTGTTGTCGATCTCTAGATCATGGCGGGTACCTCAAAGTCGTTGTTTGCCCCTAGCATCCGGATGATGCACAGGACTGGGCCAGCGGTTCGGCCGGCGAGCATGGCGGATGTTCCTTCGTTGGTGGACTTACGCCTGGCCAACGCCGTGGCTCATCTCGCCCTCGATCCGCACACCTATCGCGTTCCGCAGCGTGAGGCGGTGGTTCGCCACTTCACCGCAGCGTTGGCCGATGAGTCGGGGCGGAGCGCGGTTCTTGTTGCTGAGGCTCAGGATGGCCGGGTGGTCGGAATGGTCGAGGTGTTGCGGCGCCCCGACCCGCCCGAGCACCAGATCCTGCGCCCTGAGCCGTCGGCGGAGGTGCACACGGTGGTGCTGCCCGATGTCCGGGGGCTCGGGGTGGGATCAGCGTTGCTGCGGGCCGCCCAGCGGTGGGCAACCGACCGGGGGATCAGGTATCTGTCGGCCGGTATCCACCATCGCAACGTCGACGCGGTGCGCTTCTATCGCAGGCACGGCCACACCGATGCTGGTCTTTCGCTGGGCAGGCGCCTGGATCAGGGCCCGTGGGACCGGTCATCGGAGCCAGATGACGGCGGCGCTGAGCCCGGGCTCGCCCGATAGCGGGACGTTCCTCCGGCGTGTCGGACGGCCAGCGCGGTCACCGCCACGCCGGGTCGTTCGGTCCGCCGCGACGCACCACCGGCACATCGTCGACGACCGTCACGGGACGGGCAGGGCAGGCCCTAGTCTCGGTGGATGACCGTGCTGGACTGGTTGCTCGACTCCGATCCGTCGGTCCGGTGGCAGGTGTTGCGTGATCTCGAGGGCGCGCCGGCGGAGGTCGTGGCGGCGGAGCGGGCGCGGGTGGCCACCGAGGGGTGGGGCGCCCGGCTGCTGACCGTGCAGGGCGTCGACGGCCAGTGGGCGGGTGGTGCGTACTTCCCGGCAGGGAGCGGGCCGGCCGAAGACGGGAGCCAGCCGTGGACCGCCACCGCGTACAGTCTCCTGTTGCTACGCGAGCTCGGCGTTGACCCGCGGGATCGCCGGGTGCGCCGGGCGGTGGCGCTGGTCCGCGAGCACTGCCGCTGGGAGGAGGGCGGGCAGCCGTTCTTCGCCGGCGAGGTCGAGCCCTGCATCAACGGCATGACCGTAGCGCTCGGCGCGTACTTCGGCCAGGACGTCGCGGGCGTGGTGGACCGGCTGCTCGGTGAGCAGCTCGCGGACGGCGGGTGGAACTGCTGGGCGGCGTACGGGTCGGTCCGCTCATCGTTCGCGACCACCATCAACGTGCTGGAGGGGTTGCTGGCGCACGAACGCGCGACCGGCGGCACGGCGGAGGCGGTCGCGGCGCGCCGTCGGGGCGAGCAGTACCTGCTCGAACGGCGACTGTTCCGGCGCCGGAGCACGGGCGAGGTGGTCGACCCGGCGTGGCTGTCGTTCTCCTTCCCGACCCGCTGGCACTACGACGTGCTCCGGGCGCTGGAGTACTTCCGCGCCGCGGGCGAGCCGGCGGACCCGCGGGTCGACGAGGCGGTCGGGCTGCTCCGCGACAAGCGGCGGCCCGACGGCCGCTGGCTGTTGGAGCACACCCACCCCGGCGACGTCCACTTCGCGATGGAGGACGGCGACGGCTGGCCCAGCCGGTGGAACACGTTGCGGGCGCTGCGCGTCCTGCGCTGGCACGAGGGATCAGCGGACTGAGACCGGCCGCGCGGTCGGCGGCCGGGGCGGCGGGGCCACCGCTTCTGCGGGCCCGTGTGAGACTCACCGGATGGTGACGGCGGAACGGGTCCGCGAGGCGCGGTCGGTGATCGGCGCGGTGGCCGGGTGGGCGGCGGGGCGCCCCGACGTGCGGGGCGTGGTCGTCGTCGGCTCGTGGGCCCGCGACGCCGCGCGGATGGACTCCGACGTCGACGTCGTGGTCGTCGCCGACAACCCGGGGTACGCGGAGCCCGACGTCTGGACCGGCCTGCTCGGCGGCGAGGTGATCCGGTTGGCCGAGTGGGGACCGCTTCGGGAGGTCCGCCTCCGCTGTCCCTCCGGGTTCGAGGTCGAGCTGGGCGTGGCTCCGGTGAGCTGGGCCGCCATCGACCCGGTCGATCCGGGCACCCGCCGCGTGATCAGCGACGGGCACCAGGTCGTCCACGATCCGGCCGGTCTGCTGGCCGCGCTGTCGGCCGCCTGCCGGTGACCCGCCGCCGGTCCGTACCGGCCGGGCGCCTGGTCAGAGCCCTCGGGTGAGGTCGGCGATGATCTCCGCCGCCGGGGCGGCGCGGGCGGCACGCCAGCCGGTGCCCGCCCACAGGTGCAGCCGCTCGGCGTCACCGGCCCGGCTGGCGGCGGTACGCAGCGGCCGGGTCAGGTGGTGCAGCGCGGGATAGCCCAGCGGGGCGGCGGCGTCGTACCGGTCGATGAAGGCGTTGCGCAGGGCGCGGGCCGGTCGCCCGGTGAACGCCCGGGTGACCACCGTCCGGTCCCGTCCGGGGTCGGCCAGTGCGTCCCGGTGGGTGCGGCTGGTGCCGCTCTCCGCCGCCCGCAGCAGCAGCGTGCCGACCAGGACGGCGGTCGCGCCGGCGGCGAGCGCGGCCTGCACCTCGGCCGAACCGCCGACGCCTCCGGCGCCGAGGACGGGCAGCCCGGTCCGGCCGGCGACGAGGCCGACGAGGTCGGGCAGCGGGCGAAGCGGCGGCGGGGTGGCCGGCGTGAACGTTCCGAAGTGGCCGCCGCCGTGGCCGCTCTGCGCGACCAGCCCGTCGACGCCGAGGTCGGCGGCGGCCGCGGCCTCCGCCGCGTCGGTCACCGTGACCAGCACCCGGCTGCCGGCGCGGCGCAGGTCCCGGACGACGCTTGCCGGCGGGAGGCCGAAGGTGAAGCTGACCACCGGCACCGGGTCGCGGACGAGCAGGTCCAGCTTCGCCGCCCAGTGGTCGTCGTCCTCGATGCGGGCGGCGTCCGCCAGGTCGAGCCCGTAGGGCGCGCCCTCGGCGGCGATCCGGCCCGCGTACCGGCGGAACTCCGACTCCCCGACGGGGACCGGGGTGGGTACGAAGACGTTCACGCCGAACGGCAGGCCGCCGACCCGTGCCGCAGCGATCTCCGCGGCCATCGCGGCCGGTGTCTTGTAGCCGGCCGCCAGGAACGCGAAAGCGCCGGCCGCGCCCACCGCCGCGACCAGCGTGCCGGTGGTCGGTCCTCCGGCCATCGGCGCCGCGACGACCGGCGCGTCCACCCCGAGCAGTTCCCCACGTCGCCTGTCCACGCCCCCAGTCTGCCGTGCGCCGGCGGCACCCGACCGGTGGCGTCCGGAACCGCCGGCGGCGCGACCACCGGTGGACCGGGCGCCGGCGGTGCTGAACGGCCCGAACGGTGCGATCGAAGTCCCGGCGGGGAGGTGCTGGGCGGTCTACGGTGCTGAAAAGCCCGAGCAGTCGATCATCCCACCCAGCCTCCTAGGACGCCGTACGGGTGGTGACCGGGTACCCCGGGCACCGGTCGGGCCGCCGCCGTGGCCTGGCGCAGGCCGCCGCGGACGTGGCCGGTCCGGTCAGCCCGATCCTCGATTTCTCGTGGCCGGCGGCACCTCGTGGGCGGCGACCGCCGGCGACAGCGCCCACGTCACCGCCTGAGGTACGGCCGCGTCGCGCCCGGCTCGCGACCGCGTACGGGACAGTGGGCGGCGCCGATGTCTGGCAGCATCAGGCCGTATCGACGACCGAAGGAGTCAACCGTGCTCGTGGTGCGAGAGGCGACCCTGGCGGATCTGGACGGCGTCGTCGACATCCACCACCGGGCCCGCATCGCCTACTACGGAGCCGGCGGTGTCCCGGTCGGCTCCGTCGAGGCGGCGTCCCAGGATCTGCGAGCACGGTGGACCAGGTCGCTGGAGGCAGCCGAGAAGCGGGTGCGGTGCGCGGTGGCGGACGGTGAGGTGGTCGGCATCGCCGCGATGGGTCCGCCGCTGGCGGCGGACGTCGACGCTCGCGAGGTCGGACAGCTCTACCAGATCCACGTCGTGCCGGGCAGGTGGCGTCGCGGCATCGGGAGCCGCCTGCACTCCGCCTTCCTGCGGTATCTGGCGGAATCGTCCCTGCGCACCGGCCTGCTCGAGGTCTGGGAGCGAAACCGGAGTGCCCAGGCCTTCTACGCCCGGCACGGCTGGCAGCCGGACGGCCGGCGCCGGCCCGGCGGGCCGGACGACACCGACTACGTCTACCTGCGGCTGGAGGTCGCGGGGTAGCGGCGTCGCCCGGGTGCGGTCACCGGTCGGCCGGCGACGGGTGGCCTCGTGCGCGCTCCGTGCCGGCTGACGGGACGGTGTCCGCGGTGAACCGGTCGGTGCGCACGATCGTCACCGGGCGCCTCGGAGCCCTTCGACGTCGGCGAAGACGGCGTCGTGGGCGCTGAGCCGCGCCTCGGCCTCGGGATGACTGCCGGCCCCGCCCCGGAGCCACACCCCACCGGTTGGCCAGCAGCGCGTCGAGGCTGGTTCGTCGGCCGTCAACGACGAGCGGGGCATCGGGCAGCTGCCGGGTGCCGGCCGCGCGGGCGGCACCTAACCGCGCGCGGTGGTCCGAAGGTCGCGGATGGTCACCTGGCCCGGGGCCGCCGCTGCGGCGCTGAGCCACCTTTCCGGGCCGAGCAGCGACCCGTGGTTGCCCGGGCCGGGCTCGCCCGCACCGTCCCAGGGCGCGGACTGATCGTCCTCCACGGTAAAGGCGAGGTCGGCGTGGATCTGCGCGGTGACCCGTGGGGTGTGCGCCGGAGCGACCGAGGTGTCCGGATGGAGGGCATGACCGAGCACCGCGGACAGCACACGGGTTGGGAGTTCCGGATTGGTCCGCGCCACTCCGAAGTGGCCTGGCACGTACGGACTCGTCGAACTCCCGCACCTCGACGTCTTCGGCGCGGTAGGTCGGGATCCTCGCCATGGCTGGCACGTTACCGTCGTCGAGCCCGGGCAGGCTTCCTCTGAGTCACCTACGGCTGCCGCTGCTGACCATGTGGCCGATGACCGCCGAGCCGATGGCCAGAGCCGTGGCGGCGGCGAAGACCCACGGGTAGCCGGCCAGCGCGATCATTCCGGCCAGGAGTCCGGCCGCGCCGAGGCCGAGATCCCAGAACGACGTGTACGCGCCCAGCGCCGCGCCCCGTTCTGCCTCGTCGGCCCGGCCAATCACCACCAACGCCAGCGCGGGATAGAGCAACGTCAGTCCGCCGCCCATCGCCAACGCGCCGATCGCCGCCTGCCACCAGGTGGGTGCGGTGGTGAGAAGGAGCAGTCCCAGCGCTTCGACAGCGCCGCAGAAGATGACGACGCGACCGGGCCCGACACGATCGGGCAGCCGCCCGAACAGGATCCGGACCACCACGTAGGCCCCGCCGAACAGGCTCACCATCGCCGCTCCGTCATGGATGCCGCGAGCGCCCAGGTGCAGCGCGACGAAACCCGTCAGCGCCGCGTACCCGAACGCCGCCATGGCCAGGGCGACGCCGGGCAGCAACACCGCCTTTGGGATCAGCCGCCGGGACACCGCGCCGCCTGTCGCGGGCTGCGGACCGAGCAGGAGCAGCACCCCGACGGCGACCAGTGGCGCGAGTCCGGCGAGCCACCAGACCGACGGCATACCCAGCAGTAGGCCGAGTATCGGTCCCACCGTCCAGCCCGTCCACATCGACAAGCCGTAGTAGCCGACGATCTCGCCGCGCCGGGCTTCGGGGGCGAGCGTGACAACCCACACGGATCCCGCCGTGAACACCATCGCCTCGGCGACACCGGCCAGCAGGCGGGTCGCCACCAGTCCCGGGATGCCGACCGGCAACGCGTACAACCCGCCGGTGACCATCGCGATCAGGCATCCGCCGATCATGATGGTCCGGCTGCCGAAGCGCTGCGCGAGCTGTCCCGCGTAGGGCCGGGCGATCAGCGTGGCGACCCCCGAGGCCGCGAAGGCGAGGCCGACGGCAAAGGCGTTGCCGCCGAGCCGTTCGGTGACCAGCACCGGCAGGACGGGGATGACCACGCCGAACGCCACGAACGGGACGAGCACCGCCACCAGCAGTCCGGCGATCCGCCCGGCCGGGCTGGCAGGGGCGTGCCCGGCGACCGGACCCGGCCGTCGGGGTGCCCGGAAGCGCAGTGTCATCCGATGCCTTTCGTCGCGCCGCCGTCGACCAGCAGGCACGTGCCCGTGATGAACGAGGCGTAGGTGCTGGCGAAGAAGGCCACCACGGCGCCGAAGTCGGCGGCATCGCCGACCCGGCCGACGGGGATGTGGCGGCCGATGTCCGCCAACCGGTCGTCCGCCTCGTCGCCGAGGGAACGCCGCAGACCACCGGTGTCGTGGTAGCCAGGGGCCAGCACGTTCACGGTGATCCCGGAGCTGCCGAGCGAGTGCACGAGGCTGCGGGCGAAGCCGAGCAGGGCCGGCCGCATCGTGCTCGACAGGCCGTACCGGGGGATCGGCTGACGGGCCGTCTCCGAGCCGACCAGCAGTATCCGTCCCCATCCGGCCGCCCGCATGTGCGGCATCGCCGCCAGTGCCAGGCCGATGTGCGGCAGCGTCGACGCCTCGGCCGCCGCCCGATAGTCGTCCAGCGTCATCGCGTCCACCGGCCCGGGCGGGGGACTGCCGCCGTTGGCGACCACGATCTGCGGCGCGGTGTCGTCCACGAACGATGCGAGGGTCCGGCTGTCGGTGATGTCCAGGGCGCGAGTGAGCACGGGACGCCCGCTGAGGACGCTCAACTCCTCGGCGGTCGAGTCCAGCCGCTCGGCGTCGCGGGCGCAGATCGCCAGCGCGCACCCCTCGGCCGCCAGGGACCGGGCGGCGGCCCGGCCCAGACCACTTGTCGCGCCGGTCACCAGCGCGGTGCGTCCCGCGATGCCTAGGTCCATGACGCGTACCCGTATCGGCGCAGAAGTGGCAGCGCGACGGTGGTGGCGCCGAGTCGCGGCAGCAGGGGCAGTTCCGCGCGCCAGGTGTCGTCCGGGGTGAGCGTGATGCGGCCGCGGCGGAGCCGGTCGGGGTTGCCGGTGACGGTGTGGTTGACGCCCAGGGTCACCTGCCCGGCCCGATCGACCGGCGGTTCGTCGGGCAGGTCGCACAGGTCGAGAACGGCGCGCAGGGTCGCCTGCGGATCCGTGACGAAGTCCTCGTAGCGCAGTCGTAGATATCGCCCGCGCGCCTCCTGAGCGATGCGGTCGGACGCGGCGTTGAAGGCCACCCAGTAGGCGGTGCTGCGGATTGCGCCCATCGCCGGGATGTAGGCCTTGGCGCGACGCCACGAGTGTGCCGTCGCCCGCGGGTCCCGCACCATGTGCAGCACTCTCAGGTCGATGTCGGGCCGGTGCAGCAGTGCGGCGGCCTCGGCCGGGTACTTGGAGCCGTCGATGATGAGGCGGGAGCCGGTGACGGCGGCGATGGCCTGATACGTGGCAGCCAGCCGCTCCACCGCCCGGCCTGCGGGACTCGGCAGCCCCTTCAGCCTGCGCCAGGTGTGCCGGGTGCGCAGGCCGCCCGCGAGATCGGCGGTCGCGGAGCGGGCGAACGCGACGGGATCGTCCCCCGCCACCTTGGTCAGGACGTCGCTCCACAAGGGGCAGCGGGCGACGGCGTCGCCGCAGCCGCACGTGCTGTTGGTGCCGCTGTCCAGCACGCCGTTGCGCCACAGGTAGTGCAGTTCGCCGACGTGGACGACGCCGGGCAGCTCGCCGAGGACGTTGCCGAGCACGGTGGTGCCGCTGCGGCACCAGCCGGTGATGTAGAGCACCCTGGTCATGCCGTTTCCACCAGGAGAAGGTGCTGTGGCAGGTGCACTGCCAGGCCCAACCGGACGGTCGCTTCGATGACGCCGTCGCGTAGCGCCAACGTGGACCGTCCCGGCTCCAGCAACGTGACTGCGGCCCGGAAGTCACCGAACAGCAGTTGGTCGGGGCGGACCATCCGGGTGCGGCTGACCCGCACCCCCACCTCGCCCAGCCGGGTCAGCAGGCCGCTGCGGACCATGTCCCAGTACCGCTGGGGATGGGTGACGATGCCGTCGCAGGAGCCACCCATCTCCTCGACCTGCGCGGCGCTGTCGGTGACGATCAGGTCCAGCGGCTCGGCTCGGTCGGCCTTCTGCCGCCGCAGTCCGGGGAGCTGGAGCAGGCCGGTCACCTCGTGATCCGCGCTGCCGTGCAGCAGCGCCTCGTTCTCGACCGTGCAGAGCCGCACCACGACGCGGTGATCGACGAACGCCGCCAGCAGGGCGGGGTCGTCGGGGAGGCCGGCCGGGGCGGGCACGGTAGCCCGCACGGTCGTCAGGCCGGCCTTCGTCAGGGAGGGGCTGAAGTGGGCCTCGGGGGTGCCGGCGTACCGGTCGCCGCTCGACTCGAGCGCACCGACCGCCTCGGACACCACCGAGACCGGTTCCTCGGTCACCGTCGCGGTCTTGAGCAGGTGCCGCACGGTGTACCGGGGTCGGTGCGCCGCAAGTGGGAAGGTGGTGGGCAGCGAGACGGCGAGATCGACGCGTACGTCGGCACCGCGCGAGCCTGCCACGACGCGGGCGAACTCCTCGCCGGGGCTGCGTGTGGTCAGGGCGGGATCAGACAGCAGATAGCGCAACGGGAATCACCTTGTTCACGGCCGTGATGAGCTGGTCACAGTCGGCCTGCGTGAGGTTGGCCGACAGCGGGATGTCGATGGCTTCGTCGAGGTAGGTGGCTGTCTGCGGGTATCGCGCTCGTGCCGCCCGCGCGTCCGGTCCGACGAGGAACCGCCAGTTCCAGAAGACGCGTACGTTGCGGTCGGCCGGGTCGGCCAGGGCCCGCGCACCGATTCCTTCGGCGCGCAGCGCCCCGGCGATCCAGGCCGTCCGCTCGGCGTCGACGCCGGGCACCCGGAACACGAGCGCTTCGCCGAGATATGCCCCGGGCGCGACGGGGCGCCGCAGTGCGATCCCGTCGACGTCGGCCAGTCTGTCGGCCACATGGTCGTAGTTGCGCCGGTGGGCGGCGAGCCGGTCGGGAAGTCGATCCATGAGGGATTCGGCCAGGGCGGCGCGAATCTCGTCCATCCGCATGCTGAAGATCGGGTGGTCCAGGTCGTTGATCGGCGGCCGGCCGTTCGGGAAGTGCCGGGCCAGGCGGCCCTCGTAGGCGCCGCTGTAGACCACGGCCCGGGCGAACAGTTCCTCGTCGTTGGTGAGCAGGAAGCCGCCTTCCCCGGTGTTGAGCGACTTGTCCGACTGGGTGGAGAAGCCTCCCGCTCGGCCCCATGTTCCCGCGGGCCGTCCGTTCAGCACGGCGCCGAGTGCCGGCACGGCGTCCTCGATCACCGGTACCCCGAGGTCGTCGGCGAGCGCGCAGATCGAGGGCATGTCGTCGATGAGTCCCCGCATGTGAACGACCACGATCGCGTCGACGCCCGCCGAGAGCACCTGTCGCAGATTTTCGAGATCCAGGCGCAGGTCCTCCTGGCACTCCACGAGGACGGGGGCGCACCCGGCGAGTTGGATGGCGCTGGGTGTCGCGGCGAAGGTGAAGGCCGGGCAGGCGACCTTGGCGTCGCGGGGCAACTGCATACCGAGCAGCGCCAGGGTGATCGCTGCCGTGCCGCTGCTGCACGCGAGGGCGTACTCCGTGCCGAAATAGCTTTTCAGGCGCTTTTCGAAGCGGCCGGTATAGGTTTTATCGAATGGGCGGTAATCGTACCTGAAGTAAAGGCGCTGCCGTATCGCCTCCAGTGCCGCCTCCTCATCCTGTCTGGACAGCCAAACGTCACCCAGGTCGTAGGCGGGCCAAGGCTCACTTCGCACCGGACGGCCGCCGAGTGCTGCGGGCACACCGGTGGGAGCAGGCAGAGTCACGACGGCTCCTATATAACGATGGATCTACACATCACTCGGCAGACTCTAACCTATTTCAATCTATGAATACCAGGTTCGATGGGCAGGTCATCCCGCGACGTGCTGACAACCGTGTGTAGCCGCCGACGCCGCCAGGATGGCGCGGGGAGCGTCGGATACGACGGGTGGTAAAGAGCCGGACCCCTATCCGAAGGCGGTCCTCCACTGATCAGGTTCATGCTCGTGCGTTGATGACGAGTGTCCGCGGGCGGCTGAGGTGACGGTCGGCACGCCTTCCCCGGCACCGAGTGTCCGACCACTGCGGCCCGACCGGGGTGAGCCGGACCGGGCGCTGCCGCGGCCCGCCGGGTGCGGCATGATCATCGCAGGGGCTTCGAGGGGGGAGACGGACGGATGACCGTGGCGGTGCCGCACGGCGGCAGGGTGCTCTTCATCGGCGACAGCATCACCGACGCCGGACGCGACCGGGCCTGCGGCGACGACCTCGGCACCGGGTACGCGATGATGGCCGGCGCGTGGTTCACCGCCCGCCACCCCGGCCACCGGGTGGGCTTCGTCAACCGGGGAGTGAGCGGCGACCGGGTGCGTGACCTGCGCGCCCGCTGGGAGATCGACTGCCTGGCCCTCGCCCCGAACGTGGTGTCGATCCTGATCGGCGTCAACGACACGTGGCGGCGGTACGACCGGGACGACCCGACCAGTGCCCCCGGGTTCGCCCGCGACTACCGGCACATCCTGGAGTCCACCCGCCGGCTGGGCGCGCGGCTCGTCCTGGTCGAGCCCTTCCTCGTCCCGCTCGACGACGGGCAGCGGGGCTGGCGGGCCGACCTCGACCCGAAGGTCGACGTGGTCCGCCGGCTCGCCGCCGAGTTCGACGCGACGCTGGTCGCGGTGGACGAGCTGTTCCAGGCCGCTGGCGTCGACGGCCGGGTGTGGACCCGCGACGGGGTGCACCCCACCCCGTTCGGGCACGCGCTGATCGCCCAGGCCTGGCTGCGCGCGGTCACCCCGGCAACGTGAGGACCGCCCCGGATGTCCGCGCCCTGCGGCTTCGGTCGGTGGGGAATCTCGCCTGACGGCACGTTGGAGGCGTTGATTTCCGGGTTGCGGAAGCAGTAGGCGTCGCGGGCGACGGTCTTGATGGCGCGGCTCAGACCAGGGACAGGCGGGTGCGGGCGGACAGGCTCGCGCCGAGGGTCACGAGCCAGACGGTCAGAACGAGCTGGCAGCCGGTCACGGCGGCTACTGGAAACAGCCACGGGAACGCGACCAGCAGCTGGGTGATGCCCGCGGCGAGGCCCAGCGCGCCCAGCAGGGTGTTCCGGGCCCGGTCGCAGATCATGCCGGCTCCGATGGCGAGGCCGGCGACGGCCAGGATGAGACTCACCGCGTGGGCTCCCCCGGCCCAGGTGGTGATGACGAGCGCCAGTGCCTGCGGGTCGCCGGCGACGTCGATGCCGTACGCGGGGTAGGTCAACCGGCCGTAGATGACACCGTCGACGACGCTCACTGGCGCGGACAACGCCATCAGCGCGACTCCCGCGGCGGCCCACGGCCGGCTGCGGGCGTTCAGGCCCTGCCACATCCCGACAACCCCCACGGCGAGCAGCGCCGCGCCGATGACCAGGCACTCGTCTATCAGGGCGAGAGTCGCATGATGGGCATCGACCCACATCGGCAGTCCGGCGGATGTCGAGGGCGGCCAAGCAGTGGCCTGAAGCACAGCCGCAGCCCCGGCGAGGAGCCCGGACAGCACCAGGGCGAAGCCGGAGAGGCGGAGGATCCCCGCCCCTCCGAGCGATGAGTCAGCAGCCGAGCCGTGGCCGGCGAGCGGAGTGGCCGAGGGTGGGATCTTGGTCATGGAGTTCGCTCCTGACGTGCGTGGCGGGTCGGCGTCCGATGCCCGCCGGGATGCCGGCCTCATCCGATGTTTCGGTACTAGCGGTTTCTTTTACGGTACTCCGAGTGCCATATCTGGCACTACCCGCCTGCTACGGTGGTCCGGTGCCGCGCCGACGCATGAACGACCGGGAGACCGAGCAACGGATCCTCGATGCCGCCGTCGCGCTCGTGCACGAGCGAGGAATCTCTACGGGTCTGGAGGGGATCGCGTTCGAGGAGGTTGTCCGGCGGGCAGAAGTGTCACGGACGTCCGCGTACCGCCGGTGGCCCCAGCGCGACCGGTTCCACGGCGACGTGCTCCTCAAACTCGCCAGCGGCACCACACTCCCCGCGTCGGACGCGAGCATCATCGGACCCACGGCCGCGGTCGTGGTCGACCGTGCCCAGCGGCTGGGCTCACCTCAGGAACGCCGCAACCTGGTGGTGGAACTGCTCCGCGTGTCCATCGGCAGGGACTTCGAAGTGCTCAGCACGGCTCCCGAGTGGCGTACCTTCACCAGCCTGCTGGCCAGCCATCAGGGCATCGGCGACGCCGGCTTGCGCGCGGCGGTCGCCGCCGAACTGGTCGCCACCCAGCGCCGCTCCGACCAGACCCGAGCGCGCGCGTATGCGCAGTTCACCGCGTTGCTCGGCTACCGTCTCGTCCCGCCGCTGGCCGGGCCCGACGGCTACGAACTCATGAGCCTCGCGGCCGGGGCGACCATGACCGGACTGCTGACCAGGCTCAGCCTCGACGATCCGTCCCTACAGGCTCCACGACGGATGCGAGCCTTCGGCAGCACCGAGCCCGCGGAGTGGACGGCCGCCGTTTACATGATCGCCTCGACGGTCATCGGCTACGTCGAACCCGATCCGAGTATCACCTGGAGTCCCGAACGCGTTGACGACCTGCTGACCGGCATCACCGGATTTACGTCGCAGGCGCCTTGACCGCACCTGTACTCCCGCCCTGGGCCGCGGGCGAGTGCGCAGCGAGTCCTTCGCCGCGGACCTGCGCCTGCCCGACGTGTTCGCGCCGCCCGAGCGGCAACGCGGCTACGAGCCTGGCTCGCGGCCACCGACAGCCCCGCCTCCGCGAACCGGCCGCGACCTGAGCGAGCTGGAACACTTGCGACTGCGGTGGCTGTCGTCGGGTTTAGCCATAGCCACGTCCCTCGACGCGTTGAGCGTCGAGACTCTCCGCGTGCGGTTCGACCCGAAGGCGATGGCGTCCGCGGACATCTACCCAGCGATCTTCCGGCTTCATCGAGTTGCTGCGGGGCCGCTACCCGCGCATGCGGACCGGCGCCTGAGGGCCGGACGGTGCCTCGCCCGACCCCCACGCCGGCCTCAACGGGTCAGGTCGAGCTGGCAGGTGGCGATCTCCCACGCCCGCAGCGGCAGCCGCACCGAGCCGTCACCGTCGACGGGCAGCGCCTCGCCCGGCCGCCCGAGCAGGTCCGCCCGGCACGCGGCGCGTACGGCCCGGCCGGCGCCGATCACCGCCTCGGTGTCCCGGTCCGCCACCACCCGCGCCTCGATCCGGCCGTCCCGGTCCCGGACGCTGGTCAGCGTGACGCCGTCCCCGTCGATGGTCAGCCCGGTCACCGGTGCCGGCAGGCCGGTCGACGGGTCGCCGCCGCCCGGGAAGGCCAGCAGCTCGTGCCGGTACGCCTCGGCCGCCGGCGCCACCCCGGCGGACGCCCGGTCGCCCCGAAACGGCAGCACGGCGAGGTCGACGGTGCGCTCGCCCCGGCACTGCGCCTGCGGCGTGGGCAGCTGCGGGCCGGCGGGCTCGTCGCGCAGGGCGTGCCGGTTGCGCGACAGCATCCCGATCGACCGCAGCACGGTGATCGCCAGTTCCCGGCCGTCGTCGGTCAGCTCGTACTCCGTGGGCTGGGTCAGCAGGACGGCGAGGGACCCGTCGGCGCCACCGGCGGCGACGAACCCGTTGGCGGGGAACGTCGGCAGCGGCAGCTCCCCGCCGCCACCCTCCGCCGTCAGCCCGCGCTCGACGACCGCGAACTGACCCTCCGCTTGCGACGAGCGGGCCGGGGAGGGCAGCGGCAGGTGCAGGCGTACCCGGTGGTCGTCGCAGCGGTTGTCGAACCCGAGCCGCAGCCGGGCGAACGGCTCGCCGGCCCGGACCTCCACCCGGGTGGTGACGACGGTGGTCTCCCGCTCCACCCGGCGCGAGCCGGCGTCCACGTCGGCGCCGACCGGCCAGCGGTACTCGCGGACGACGTCGAGCACGGCGACCACCGGGCCGTCGTGCACCGCCACGGTCCGCACCGCGCGAGGCTTGTCGACCAGCTCGTCGGCGGCCGGCGGGGCGTAGTTGTAGCTGTCGCCGACATCGCCACCGTCGACCAGCCGGCCGATCCCGTCGACGCGCAGCCCGTCCGGGGTGGACAGCCGCAGCGTGCCGTCCTCGGCGACCTCGACGCGGAGCAGCCCGTTGTCGACGCACCGGTCGGTCACCGTGACCGGCGTCGGCGGCGCCGCGACGGCCTCGGGCAGGGCCACCGGCCGGACCGCGGTCAGACCGAGCGCCGGGACCGTGACCCGCGCGGCGACGGTCACCCGTGGCGCGGCGACGATGCGGACCCGCCACCGGTCCGGTCCGGCCGCGGCGGCCAGCGCCAGCCGGACGTCCTCGACGTCGAACGTCGGGTCGCCGTGCCGGGCCACCCGGAAGGTGAGCGTGGCGTCGGCGGGCGACACCGACCAGGCGGTGATCTCCTGCCCGTACAGCTCGGTGCCGTGCACCCGGGTGAGGATCTCCGGCAGCTCGGCCGCCGTCACCAGGTCGTCGGCGAGCAGCGTGCGGGACCGGTCGAGGACCTGGCCGCCGGCGATCCCGCCGCCGGCGTCGACCAGGCCCACCGGCCCGTCCGCCGGGGCCTCGACGTCCAACCGGACCACGGCCGTGCGGGTCGCCGGGGTGGGGTTGAACAGCAGGTACCCGTCGCGCGGCACGTCGGCTGCCAGTCTCGCCCCGACCAGGTCGCAGACCGCCCGGCCGAGCTGGTCCGCCTCGGCCAGCCGGGCGGCCACCTGCTCGGCGGTCTCGTCGCAGCCGCACCCGGTGACCGAGTCGTGGCAGCTCGCGTCGATCAGCCGGGTCCACGCCATGTCCAGGAACCGCTGGACGGACCGGTCGTGGAACAGTGCGGCGAGCGGTTCGGCGTACCGTTCGACGCGCCGCTCGGCCCGCCCCATCGCCTGCTTCAGGTGGGCGCGTACGGAGATCACGCCGGGCAGGATGTTGGCCCGGGCGTGCGAGCGCAGCTCGCCGTCGACCACGGGCAGGCCGGCCACGTCGGTCGGCTGGGTGGCGAAGTACTCGGCGAGGGTGCCCAGCCGCAGGCGCACCCCGTCCACCCCGGCGGCGGCGAGCAGGTCGGGGGAGTCGGGTGCGGGCGCGGCGTGGTCCGCGCCGTACATCGCCAGCACTGGGCTGTCCTCGCCGTCGAGGCGCCAGCCGGTCAGCCGCTCGGCCAGGTCGGCGGCCCGGCGGGTGACCAGGCGCGGGTCGTCCATCAGCCCGGCCGCGTTGCCGTAGCCGCCGGGCAGGTACTCGGTGCGGATCGTGGTGCCGTCCGGGGCGCGCCAGGCGAAGCTGTGCGACCGGACCCGCTGCGGTACGCCCCGGAACACGCAGGCGTGCGCCAGCCCGGCGCCCGCCAGGAGCTGCGGCATCTGCGCGATGTGGCCGAACATGTCGGGCAGGTAGCCGACCGGCATCGCGCCGCCCAGTTGCGTGCTGCGGGCCAGCCCGCGCTCCAGGTTGCGGACGATGTTCTCGCCGGAGCAGAGGAACTCGTCGAGCAGGATCTGCCACGGCCCGATCGCCAGCCGGCCGGCCCGGACCAGCGCCTCGACCTGCTCCCGGCGTTCGGGCCGCACCTCCAGGTAGTCGTCGACGGCGGCCAGCTGACCGTCCAGGGTGAACCGCTGGCGCTCGTCGGCCGCCATCCGGTCGAACACCTCGTCGAGCAGGGCCACCAGGCGCAGCCGGAACCGCTGGAACGGCTCGTACCACTCCCGGTCCCAGTGGGTGTGCGGCACCACGATGATCTCCGTCGGCATCAGTTCCCCGCCTCTCCGCCGATCGCCACCCCGGTCAGCTCCCCGTAGCGGCGTACCATCTGTTGGCTGGTGCGTAGGTCCGCGGCGCCCTCGGCGACGCCGGTCAGTGGGTGTGCGCCCGCGGTCACCATCACGTGGAAGGCGACCAGTTCCTGCTCGAACGCCTCGGTCACCGACCGGAACGCGGTGCGCCGCTCGCCCCCGTCGTGCCGGTCCACCGCGGTCAGCGTGGTCGGCGCGTTGAGCAGGTACGGCGACGGGAAGACCAGCTCCAGCGCGCCCCGGGCGTGGTGCAGGGTCACCGTCTCCCGGTAGGCGGGTACGTCGGGCAGGTTCAGCCAGCGGATGCCGTACCGGCCGCCGGACGGGAGCCGGCCGGAGATCTCCACCGACGGCTCGGCCGGCCCGGCCGGGGCCAGCGGCCAGGTCGCCACATGGTCCACCGTGGCCGGCGCCCCGGTGAACAGCCGCAGCAGGGACAGGTCGTGCGAGATGCTGTTGATCAGGATCTGGTAGAGGGTGCGGGCGCCGGGGTCGGTGCCCACCGCGGCGTCGAGCAGCCGCTCGTCGACCTCCCGCAGCCGGGCCACCGCCCCGGCCGGCAGATCCCGGGGCGCCGGGGGAAGGTTGGCGAAGGTGAGCTGCTGATCCCCGGCGGCGTGCAGGACGGTCACCTCGACCGCGTGCACCGCGGCCGCGCCGCCGAGCCCGTCCAGCAGCCGGGCGGCCTCGGCCACCGCCGGGTCGTACTGCTTCATGTAGCCGACCATCAGCCCGGCGTCGGTCCCGGCCAGCCGCTGCGCCTCGGCGAGGGTGTAGGCGAGCGGCTTCTCGCAGAGCACCGGCAGTCCCTGCCGCAGCGCGGTCGCGGCGAGCTCACCGTGCGAGCCGGAGGTGGCCAGCAGGACGGCGTCGCAGCCGCCTGCGTGGAGCATCGCCGCCGCGTCGGTGTGCCGGCGGGCCGGTTCGACGCCGTACCGGTCGCCGAGCTCCGTCAGCCGGGTCGGCGACAGGTCGCTGAGCGCGACGACGTCGAACAGGTCGGCGCGGCGTTGCAGCAGCGGCAGGTGCACGGTGCGGGCGATGACGCCCAGCCCGGCCACCGCGATCCGGATCCGCTTGCCTGGTTCGGTCATCGCAGCGCCTCCTCGAGCCGGCGCAGGTTGGCGCTCTGGTCGGCGCGGATCCGGGCCAGGTCCCGGCCCTGCGCGGGCGCGTCCTGCTCGATCACCAGCCAGCCGGTGTAGCCGGTTTCGTCCAGGGCCCGGAGCACCCCGGTGAGGTCCACGTCGCCGCTGCCCAGGTCGCAGAACCCGCCGGCCGCGACCACCTCGGTGAGGCCGCCGCCGGCGTCCCGGACCCGGTGGTGCGTGGCCAGGTCGGCGCCCTTGAGGTGCACCTGGCCGATCCGCCCGGACCATTTGTAGGCCGCCGCGACCGGGTCGCCGCCGGCCAGGGCCAGGTGCCCGGTGTCCAGGCAGATCGCCACGTCGGTGAGTTCCAGCAACCGGTCCGCCTCCGCCTCGGTCTCCACCACGGTGCCCAGGTGGTAGTGGAACACCGGTTCCAGGCCCCGGCCGCGGCAGCGGTCGACCGCCTGCTGCACCCGGGCGGCGAAGTCCGGCCAGGCGCTCGCCGGCAGCGCGGCGGCCAGGTCCGGCGGGGTGCCGGGCCGCGCCATCCGGGCCGGGTCGCCCGGGCAGGCCAGGGTCGGGCGGGGCGCGAAGCGCGGGTCGTCGACGGTGACGGCGGTGAACACGTCCAGCGCCGCGTCGAGCTGGGCCAGGTCGGCGGCGAAGCCGTCCGGGTCGGCGAAGCGCAGGTCGACCCAGCCGCCGGCCAGGCCGATCCCGGTCGCGGTGAGCCGCCGGTCCAGCAGCTCGCCGGTGCCGAGGTAGCCGATCGGTCCGGAGTCCACGCCGGTGTAGCCGTCCGCCGCCAGCGAGGCGAGCAGGTCCTCGGGCCCGACCTCCGGGTCGGCCGGCTGGTAGATGCCGTAGTTGACCGGGGCTCCGGCCACTCTGGTACGTCCGCTCAGCTGCACAGTGCGATCACCTCCATGCGGTGGGATTCGAGGATGTGCAGTCCGTCGCCGGCCGGCAGCCGGCACCGGTCCCCCCGGACGACCCGGTGCCGCCCGTCCGGGTAGCCGAGCAACGCG
Organism: Micromonospora mangrovicola; assembly: GCF_047200535.1. Taxonomy (NCBI): domain Bacteria; kingdom Bacillati; phylum Actinomycetota; class Actinomycetes; order Micromonosporales; family Micromonosporaceae; genus Micromonospora; species Micromonospora mangrovicola. The sequence goes on from NZ_JBJZOG010000059.1 coordinate 20,405, forward strand.
CCGTCCGCGTCCAGGGCCAGCAGCTCGTCGCCGAGCCGCAGCAGCAGGGGCGCGTCGGGGGCGGCGGAGATCGCGGTGCGACCGGCGGCCAGGGCGTCGCGGACCGTGGCCTCGTCGCTCGGGTCGCCGTCGGTGAGGACCCAGGTGGTCGGGGCGCCGGGCAGCGCGTCCGCGCCGGGCCGGTGGAAGTCGCTGCCCCCGACCGGTACGACGTCCGGCCGCCACGCCTGCGCCCAGGCGAGCGGAGCCCCCCAGGTGCGGTCCCACCAGCCGGAGTGCCACACCTCGGCGAGCCGGGTCCGGGTGGTCAGCGGCTGCCGCCAGGCGCAGTCACCACCGAGCGGATGGTTGACCGACATCAGGCCGCCGGCCCGCTGCGCCGCGGCGAGCCAGTGGTCGGCCGGTTCCCGGAAGTCGATCCAGCCCACCGGCCCGAACACGTTGGCGTGCCCCCGGTCGGTGGTCACCTCCTGCCCGGGTACCAGCGTGATGCCGTAACGGCCGGCCGACGCGGGCAGGTGGGAGTGGTGGCTGACCGTGTTGTGGTCGGTGACGGCGAGGAAGTCCAGGCCGCGGGAGACGGCGAGGGCGGCCAGCTCGTCCACGGTGTACGCGCCGTCGCTGTGCACGGTGTGCGCGTGCAGGTCACCGGCGAGCCACCGCCGCCCGTCCAGCTCGGGCAGCTGCGGACGCGGCGGACGCTGCGGCCGGGGCGGCGCGGCCGGTACCGGCGGTGGCGCGGGTGCGGTGGTGGCGGTGGCGGCGGTGACCTCGTAGGGCAGCCCGTCGGGCGGGACCCGGTGCAGCCGCAGCAGTACCTGCCACTCGCCGGGCTCCAGCTCACCGGGGAGGTAGCCGGGGGTGGCCCACCCGGCGGTGATGGTGTATTCGTCGCGGGCGCCACCGGACCAGCCGCGGAAGCCGGCCGGGCCGAGGCAGCCGAGGTCGAGCACGCCCGCGTCGCGGGGATGCTGGAGTCGTACGGTGAGCGCGGCGGTGCCCGGGGGCACGGTGACCGGCAGGGTCCGCAGGATGCTCTCCGCGCGGTCCCGCGGCGTCCAGCTGCCCCGGTGCGTGACCATGCTCAGGCGTCCGCCCCGACGCCGGTACGTGGCGCCGGCACCGGCGGGGCGGCGGTGGCGGTGACCAGTTCGCCGTCGCGGTAGATCAGGGAGCGGCCGGGGCGGGGGACCACCCAGCCGGTGTCGCCGGGCTCCGGTTCCCGGCCCTCCGGCACCACCACCTGCACGCTGGTGGACGCGCCGTCCTCGGCGGGCAGGTCCAGCGACACCAGGGAGAAGCTGCCGAGGTTCTCCACCACGACCACCCGGCCGGTGAGCGCCCCGGGCGCCGGTTCGGGGGAGTAGTCGAGGTACTCGGGCCGGACGCCGTAGACCACGTCCTCCGCGTCGGCGAGGCGGCCGCGCACCTCCTCGGGCACGGGCAGCCGCACCCCGGCAAGGGCGAGGTCGTCGCCGTGCACCCGGGCCGGGACGAGGTTCATCGGGGTGGAGCCGATGAACCCGGCGACGAACGTGTTGGCCGGGCGGCGGAACACCTCGGTGGGGCTGCCCACCTGGCGGATCCGGCCGCCCTCCATGACCGCGATCCGGTCGGCGAGGGCGAGCGCCTCCGCCTGGTCGTGGGTGACGAAGACGGTGGTGACGCCCAGTTCGCGTTGCAGCCGCTTGAGGAACGTGCGCGCCTCCAGCCGCAGCCGCGCGTCGAGGTTGGACAGCGGCTCGTCGAGCAGGAAGACCTGCGGACGGCAGGCCATCGCCCGGGCCAGCGCGACCCGCTGCTGCTGGCCGCCGGAGAGCTGTCCGGGCCGGCGGTCCAGCAGCGCGGACAGGCCCAGCTCGTCGGCGGTGGCCGCCGCCTTGTCGTGCCGGGCGGACCGGCCGACCTTCTTGATCCGCAGCGGATACGCGATGTTGTCCCGCACGGTCATGTGCGGGAACAGCGCGTAGTCCTGGAAGACCATCGCCACGTCCCGCTGTCCGGGGGGCAGGTTCGTCACCGCCCGGTCGCCGATGTGCACGCTGCCGCCCGAGGCGAGTTCCAGGCCGGCGATGGTGCGCAGCAGGGTGGTCTTGCCGCAGCCGGAGGGGCCCAGCAGGGCGAAGAACTCGCCGTCGGCGATCTCCAGGTCGAGGGCGTCCAGGGCGCGTACCCCGTTGGGGTAGACCTTGGTCAGCTCGCGCAGGGTGATGGCGGACATCAGCGCTTGATCCCTCCGTGGAAGCGGAAGCCGTACCTGCTGCTGACGAAGACGAACATCAGCGCCACCGGCAGCGAGTAGAGCAGCGAGAAGGTGGAGAGCAGCCGCAGGTCGGCCTGGCCGCCCTCCGTGTAGAGGGTGTACATGATCACCGCGGCGGGTGCCTTGTCCGGGCCGCGCAGCAGCAGGAACGGCACCAGGAAGTTGCCCCACACGTTCGCCACCGCCCACACCCCGACGGTGGCCAGCCCGGGCCGGACCACCGGCACCACGATGTGCCGCATGATCTGCAGCGGGCCGGCGCCGAACACCCGCGCCGACTCCTCGTACGAGGTCGGGGTGGCGTCCATGAAGTCCTTGAGGATGAAGATGGCCGCCGGCAGCAGGCCGCCGGTGAGGACCAGGATCACGCCGAGCCGGGAGTCGATCAGGTTGAGCCGGAACGCCAGCTCGAACAGCGGCACCATGGTGGCGGTGCCGGTGACGATCGACGACAGCAGCAGCAGGCCGTAGAGGAGCGCGTCGCGGCCCGGCACCCGGACCCGGCTCAGCGCGTACGCGGCCAGCGCGGCGAACACCACCACGAGCAGCGCGGTTCCGCCGGCCAGCCAGACCGAGTTGACCAGTGAGGTCAGCGCGTACGGGTTGTCGAGCAGGGTGCGGAAGTTGTCCAGGGTGAACTTCGGCAGCGATATGCCGATCGTTGGGGTGTCGTCGAACGGCGCGGTGGCCAGCCAGAGCAGCGGCAGGGCGAAGAAGGCGAGCACGAGGCAGAGGAAGACGTACCGGCCGACCCGGGCCAGCACGTGCCGCACGGCCGCCCGGGCCGCCTGGTCGGTCCCGACCCGGTCCGTCACGGTGCTCACGGCGTCACCTTCGTTCGCGACTGCGGGGCTCGCAGGGTCGGCTCACTCCTCGCGCTCACGGCGTCACCTTCGTTCGCGACTGCGGTGCTCGCAGGGTCGGCTCACTCCTCGCGCTCACGCCCGCTCCTTCCGCTGGCCCAGCATGCGCAGGTAGATCAGTGCGATGACCAGGTTGATCAGCAGCATGATGAACGAGATTGCCGCGCCGAAGCCCAGCTCGCCGCCGGAGAGCGCCACCTTGTAGACGTAGACCGCGAGGATCTCCGAGCGCTGCTCGGGCCCGCCCGCCGTGATCAGGAACGGCGTGAAGTCGTTGAACGTCCAGAGGCTGATCAGCAGCAGGTTGGTCAGCACGTGCCCGCGGATGCGCGGGAACACCACGTCGCGCAGCTGCTGCCAGGTGGAGGCGCCGGCCAGCCGCGCGGTCTCCAGGTGGGAGCGGGGCACGTTCTCCAGCGCCGCGGCGTAGAGCATCATCGAGAACGCGGTGCCCCGCCAGGTGTTGAAGATGATGATCGACAGCATCGGGTGATCGAGCAGCCAGGCCATGCCCGGTGTGCCGAGCAGCGCGTTGAGCGTGCCGCCGTCCCGGTCGAGCAACGCGATCCACAGGAACGCGACCACCGAGCTGGGCAGGATCCAGGACAGCAGCACGAACGCCTCGACCACCCGGCGCAGCGGTCCGCGCTTGTCGCGCAGCGCGAACGCGATCGTGAAACCGAGGCCGGCCTGGCCGATCACGGCCGAGCCGAGCACGAACTGCAGCGTCAGCAGCAGTGAGGTGCGGAACCGCTCGTCGCCCAGCGCGGTGGTGTAGTTGTCCAGCCCGACGACCTCGGGATGGGCCGCGGCCAGGCCGGTGAGCCGGTAGTTGGTGACGCCGAGGTAGATCGTCCAGGCAGCCGGCAGCACGAGGAAGAGCAGGATCAGCACCATGCTCGGGACGAGGAACCCGGCGGCCCGGGCCCGGCCCAGCCCGGCCGCGTCGGGGGCCGGGGAGGCGCCCGTTTCCGGGCGCGCTCCCTCGACCGTCTCGTCAGGACGAGACGTTACCTGGACCACCGACGATCCCCTCGACCTTCTTCTGGTACGCCGAGGCCGCCTCGTCGACGCTCTTGCCCGACGCCGCCGCCGCGGTCGCCTCCTGCAGCGCGACCGACACCTGCGGGTAGACGGCCAGCGGCGGCCGGTACGCCGTCAGCGGCAGCACCTTGTCGGCGACGAAGCTGAGCATCGGGTCGCCCGCGAGGACCTCCTTGTTGACGTCGTTGCGGGAGGTGATCCGTGCCGCCCCGGCGAGCTGGGCCTTGGTGGCCTCCGCCGAGTGCATGAACGCCAGCAGCTCGAACGCCTGGGACGGGTACTTCGAGTTGGGGTTGAGCACGTCGACGCCGCCGCCGGACATGCTCACGAAGTCCTGCCCGCGGATGCCCGCGCCGGGCTGCTTGGCCGGGATCATCGCGTACCCGACGGTGCTGTCCCGGTCGGCCATCTTGGCGGTGCCGTCCGTCGGGTTGATGACGCTGCGCCAGAAGTAGTCGCCCTCGGCCAGAATGCCGATCTTGCCGGCGGCGAACTCCTCGAAGGACTTGTCCCGCCCCTTGGCCTCCTGCTGCAGCTTCGGGTCGCCGAGGCCGCCGCCGTAGACCTTGGTGTAGAAGTCGAGCATGTTCTTGACCGGCTGGTTGGCGCCGGCCCACTTGCCGTCCTTCCAGATCTCCCCGCCGGCACCGACCAGCAGCGGCAACGCGCCCTGCATGGTGGTCGCCTCGCCCATCGCCGTACCGGCGTTGATCTGGATCGGGGTCACCCCGGGCAGCGCCTTCAGCTTGGCGCCGGCGTCGAGGATCTCCTGCCAGCTCTTGGGCTGCCAGTCGGCCGGCAGGCCGGCCTGGGCGAAGAGCTTCTTGTTGAAGTAGAGCACCCGGCCGTCGGTGCCCTGCGGGATGCCGTACCGCTTGTCCTCGAACGTGCCCAGGCCCTGCACGCTCTCCGGGATCTGGGACCAGCCGTCCCACTTGTCGGCCTGGTCACCGGCCACGTCGGACAGCGGCTTGAGGTAGCCGGCCTGCACGAACTCGCCGACCCAGATGCCGTCGATCGACATCACGTCGGCGCCGCCCTTGGAGCGCAGGTCCAGGGCCAGTTTGGTCTTGTACTGCTCGTCGTCGACCCCGCTGGCCACGAACGACACCTTGGCGGTGACGCCCTTGGCCTTCTGGGCCTCGACGAACCGGGGGATGACCCATTTCTCGATCCACTCGGCGCCGGCGGAGTTCTTACCGCCGGCGATGGCGTTGGAGGCGATGGTGAGGGTGATGTTCTTGGCGTCCTTGCCGGCGGGCTCGTCGGAGCCACCGCAGGCCGTGGCGGCGAGGGTGACGGCGGTGAGTGCGGCGAGCACGCCTGTGACGCGTCTCGGCGTGACTGACATGGGCTGTTCCCTTCGCAAGAGATGACTTCGAAGAGACTCGCGGGTCGACCGCCGGCCGCAGGTCGATGCCGGCGGTGCTTGTCGGACACAATGTCATGACAGCCTGACGACGTAAATACCTGTCACTGAAATCGACGCGAAACATCCACCGTCACCGCTCGGCGACGGTCACCTCCAGCGCGTACCGGGAGGCACGGTAGATGTGCTCGCCGTGTTCGACGTGCCGACCCTCGTCGTCGTACGCGGTGCGGGACATGGTGAGCAGCGGTGCGTTGCGCCGCTCGCCGAGCATCTGCGCCTCGGCGGCGGTGGCCGCCCGCGCACCGATCCGCTGGTGGGCGCTGCGCACCCGGACGCCGGCCGCGCGCAGGATGGCGTAGAGGCCCCGGGCCTGCAGGGACTCCAGGGAGAGCCGGACCGGGACCGGCGGCAGCCAGTTCTCCATCACCGCGAGGGGCTCGCCGTCGGCGAACCGCAGCCGGCGCAGGTGCTGCACCGGGCTGCCGGCATCCACCCCGAGCGCCGCGGCGACCTTCGCCGGGCACTCCACGGTGGCCAGCTCCAGCACCGAGGTGGACGGTTGCCGCCCGGCCCGGGCCAGGTCGTCGTGCAGGCTGGTCAGTTCGACCCCGCGGCGGACCTCACCCCGCACCACCTGGGTGCCGACGCCCCGGCGGCGCACGATCAGCCCCTTGTCGACCAGGTGCTGGATGGCCTGGCGGACGGTGGGGCGGGACAGTCCCAGCCGGTCGGCGAGGTGCAACTCGCTGTCCAGCCGGTCGCCGGGCACCAGGTCACCGCGCTGGATCGCGGCGGCGAACTGCTCGGCGACCTGGAAGTAGAGCGGGACCGGGCTGCTCCGGTCGACGACGATCTCGGGGCCGGTCACGGGGACCTCCTCGTACGGATGCCGGGGTCGGGGGCACGGTGGATGGGCGCCACTGTACCGAAGCGGTTACCGAACAGAGTCTCCGAATGTCAGGACAACACATTGACACAACCCACGGCCACTGTTACCAATCAATGACCAGGTTCGAGCCGGCGGGGACGCCGTCGCCGGCCCGGCGGAAGGACGCCGCATGCTCGACGTGCTCACCATCGGCCGGGTCGGGGTGGACATCTATCCGCTGCAGATCGCCACGCCGTTGGCCGAGGTCGAGACGTTCGGCAAGTTCCTCGGCGGCAGCCCCACCAACGTCGCGGTCGCCGCCGCCCGGTACGGCCTGCGCGCCGCGGTGGTCACCCGCACCGGCGCCGACGCCTTCGGTGAGTACGTGCACCGGGCGTTGCGCGACTTCGGCGTCGACGACAGCCAGGTACGCCCGGTCGCCGGGCTGCCCACCCCGGTGACGTTCTGCGAGATCTTCCCGCCGGACCACTTCCCGATCTGGTTCTACCGCACCCCGACCGCACCGGACCTGCAGATCCACCCCGACGAGTTGGACCTCGACGCGGTCACCACCGCGCGGATTTTCTGGATCACCGGCACCGGGCTGTGCCAGCGGCCCAGCCGGGACGCGCACGCCACCGCGCTGGCCGCCCGCGCCGGGCGCCCGCACACCGTTCTGGACCTGGACTACCGGCCGATGTTCTGGCCCGGGCCGGCCGCCGCCACGGCCGCGTACGCCGAGGCGCTGCCGCAGGTCACCGCCGCCGTCGGCAACCTCGACGAGGTCGAGGTGGCGGTCGGCAGCCGGGACCCGGAACGCGCCGCCCGGCTGCTGCTCGACCGCGGCCCCCGGCTGGCCGTGGTCAAACTCGGGCCGGACGGCGTGCTGGCCGCCACCGCCGAGGAGACGGTCCGGGTGCCGCCGGTGCCGGTGGAGGTGGTCAACGGGCTCGGCGCCGGGGACGCCTTCGGCGGCGCGCTCTGCCTGGGCCTGCTGCGTGGCTGGCCGCTGGCGCGGACGCTCCGGTTCGCCAACGCGGCCGGTGCCGTCGTCGCCGGCCGGCTGGCGTGCTCGTCCGCGATGCCCGACGAGGCCGAGACCGAGGCGCTGCTGGCCCGCGCGGAGCCGGCCGCAGCGACGGAAGGAGACTGGTGAGCACCGAGTACGAGGCGCTGACCTTCACCCGCGCGCACCGGCCGCAGGCGATCGCCGAGGCCGCCGCCCGGCGGACCCGGCGGCCGTGGCCCGACCGCGGCCGGCCGTTGTTCGTCATCGCCGCCGACCACCCGGCGCGGGCCGCCCTCGGCGTACGGGACCGGCCGATGGCGATGGCCGGCCGGGTGGACCTGCTGGACCGGCTGCGCCTCGCCCTGTCCCGGCCCGGCGTCGACGGGGTGCTCGGCACCCCGGACATCCTGGAGGACCTGCTGCTGCTGGGCGCCCTGGAGGACCGGCTGGCGATCGGCTCGATGAACCGGGGCGGCCTGTCCGGCGCCGCGTTCGAGCTGGACGACCGGTTCACCGCGTACGACGCGGACACCATCGCCGCGATGGGCTACGACGGCGGCAAGATGCTCTGCCGCATCGACCCGGCCGACCACGGCACCGCCTCCACCCTGCAGGCCTGCGCCCGCGCGGTCAGCGCGCTCGCCGCGCGTCGTACGGTGGCGTTGGTCGAGCCGCTGTGGGTCAGCCGCGCCGACGGCCGGGTCCACGTCGACCTGACGCCGGAGGCGGTGATCAAGAGTGTGAGCGTCGGGCAGGCGCTCGGCACGACCTCGGCGTACACCTGGCTGAAGCTGCCGGCGATCGACGAGATGGCGCGGGTGATGGCCGCGACCACCCTGCCGGCGCTGCTGCTCGGCGGCGATCCGACCGAGACCCCGGACGTGGTCTACGCCCGCTGGCAGCGGGCGTTGCGGGTGCCGGGCGTGCGCGGCCTGGTGGTCGGTCGGGCGCTGCTGTACCCACCGGACGACGACGTGGCCGCGGCGGTCGACCTGGCCCACTCGCTGCTGCCCACGAGGCAGGAAGCGTGACGGGCCGGGCGTACCTGCCCTGGGGGGCGACGGCCCGGCAGCCCTGGGCGCTGGAGGTCACCCCGGAGCGGGCCGGCTGGACGTACGCGGGACTGCGGGTGCTGGACCTGCCGGCCGGCGGGCAGGTCACCTTCGCCACCGGCGAGGAGGAGATGCTGGTGCTGCCCCTCGCCGGGTCCGCCGCCGTGCGCTGCGACGGGATCACCCTGGCGCTGGCCGGGCGGTCCTCGGTCTTCGCCGCCGTCACCGACTTCGCCTACCTGCCCCGCGACGCCACCGTCACCGTCGAGGGACAGGGGCGCTTCGCCCTGCCGTCCGCCCGCGCCCGGCGCCGGCTGTCGCCGCGCTACGGCGCGGCCCGGGACGTGCCGGTGGAACTGCGCGGCGCCGGGTCGGCCAGCCGGCAGGTCAACAACTTCTGCGCGCCGGAGGTCTTCGACTGCGACCGCCTCGTGGCCGTCGAGGTGCTCACCCCCGACGGGAACTGGTCGTCGTACCCCCCGCACAAGCACGAGGACGACCGGGTGCACGACGACGGCCGGGTCGAGGCCCGGCTGGAGGAGATCTACTACTTCGAGGTGGCGGGCGGGACGCCGGGCGACGACGACGCGGTCGGCTACCAGCGGGTTTACGGCACCGGCGAGCGGCCGATCGACGTGCTCGCGGAGGTGCGCACCGGGGACGTGGTGCTCGTCCCGTACGGCTACCACGGGCCGTCGATGGCCCCACCCGGCCATCACCTGTACTACCTGAACGTGCTGGCCGGACCCGGCCCGGTCCGCTCCATGGCGTTCGTGGACGATCCGCGGCACGGCTGGATCCGGGACAGCTGGGCCGGGCAGCCGGTGGGCCCGCGGCTGCCGCTGACCCGGGCGGGAGGCGACCGATGCCCAGACTGACGGTGGCGCAGGCGCTGGTGGCGTTCCTGGCCCGGCAGTGGTCCGAACGCGACGGGCAGCGCCGCCGGCTGATCCCGGCCTGCTTCGGCATCTTCGGCCACGGCAACGTCGCCGGACTCGGCGAGGCCCTCGCCGGCGCCGCGGCGGCGGGGGTGGACCTGCCGTACCGGTTGTGTCGCAACGAGCAGGGGATGGTGCACACCGCCGCCGCGTACGCCCGGATGACCGACCGGCTGAGCACCCTGGCCTGCACCACCTCCATCGGGCCGGGCGCCACCAACCTGGTCACCGGCGCCGCCGGGGCCACCATCAACCGGTTGCCGGTGCTGCTGCTGCCCGGCGACATCTTCGCCACCCGGCCGGCCAGCCCGGTGCTGCAGGAGCTGGAGGACGCCCGCTCGTACGACGTGAGCGTCACCGACGCGCTGCGGCCGGTGTCCCGGTACTGGGACCGGATCAACCGGCCCGAGCAACTGCCGGCGGCGCTGCTGGCCGCGATGCGGGTGCTCACCGACCCGGTGGAGACCGGCGCGGTCACCCTGGCCCTGCCGCAGGACGTGCAGGCCGAGGCGTACGACTGGCCGGAGGAGTTGTTCGTCGACCGTACCTGGCACGTGCCCCGCCCCCGGCCGGACGACGCGGCGGTGCGGCGGGCGGCGGAGATCGTCCGCTCGGCCCGCCGGCCGGTGCTGGTGGCCGGCGGCGGGGTGATCTACAGCGGGGCCACCGAGGTGCTGCGCGAGTTCGCCGAGCGGCACGGCGTACCGGTGGTGGAGACCCAGGCCGGCAAGGGCGCGCTGCCGCACGACCATCCGCTCTGCCTCGGTGCGGTCGGGGTGACCGGCACCTCCGCCGCGAACGCGGTGGCCGCCGACGCCGACGTGGTGCTCGGGGTCGGCACCCGCTACAGCGACTTCACCACCGCCTCCGGCACCCTCTTCGGCGACGCCCGCTTCGTGAACCTGAACATCACCGGCTTCGACGCGGCCAAGCTGTCGGGCACTCAGGTGGTCGGCGACGCCCGGGCGAGCCTCGCCGCGCTGGACGTGGCCTGTGGCGACTGGGCCGTCCCGGCGGCGTACCGGTCGACGGTCGCGGAGCAGGCCGCCCGGTGGACGGCCGTGGTGGACCGCGCCCGGCACGGCGAGCCGGACGCCGCCCCGACGCAGGCGGCGGTGATCGGCGCGGTCAACGACGCGGCCGGCCCGCGCGACGTGGTGGTCTGCGCGGCCGGGTCGATGCCGGGTGACCTGCACAAGCTGTGGCGCAGCACCGATCCCAAGGCGTACCACGTCGAGTACGGCTACTCCTGCATGGGCTACGAGATCCCCGGCGGTATCGGGGTGAAGCTGGCGGCGCCGGAGCGGGAGGTGTTCGTCCTGGTCGGCGACGGTTCCTACCTGATGCTGCCGAGCGAGCTGGTCACCGCGGTCGCCGAGGGCGTCAAGCTGGTCGTGGTGCTGGTCGACAACCAGGGTTTCGCCTCGATCGGTCGGCTGTCGGAGAGCGTCGGCGCGCAGCGGCTCGGCACCGCCTACCGGGACCGGGCCGGGGATCCGCTGCCGGTCGACCTGGCGGCGAACGCGGCGAGCCTGGGCGCCGAGGTGATCCGCGCGGGCACCATGGCCGAGCTGCGCGCCGGGCTGGCCGCCGCGAAGGCCGCCGACCGGACCACCGTCGTCCACGTCGCGACCGACCCGCTGGAGCCGGGGCCGGACGGCGGGGCGTGGTGGGACGTGCCGGTAGCCGAGGTGTCCACGGTGGCCGCGACCCGGGCGGCCCGGGCGGCGTACGAGGAGGGCCGCAAGGCACGCCGGAGCCGCCTGCACCCCTCCTGATCAGGCGGGGTGCAGCGGGCGACCACCGGTCAGGGTGAGTTCGGCCTGCCCCTCGCTCGTGCCGGTGAGGACACACGTCTCGCGGGTGTCGAGCAGCCAGCCGATCGGACGACAGCTTCTGCCGTTCTCGGGTGGTGGCCAGCCCTGCTCCGTCAGGTGGTCCCACATCCGGCGGACCACCTCGTCGGACCGCTCGCCCGGCCGGCAGACCAGCCGGTAGCCCACCGCGCAGCCACCGAAACCGCACTCGGTGTCGCCCGCCGCGTCCGGCACGGTGATGTCGTCCGGCAAGGGGCCCAGGTCCGCCACCGACGGGAGGTATCCGTCATCGTTGCCGTCCCACGCCGCCGCCGGCAGGCAGCAGCATGCGATGAAGAGGGCCGAGCCGACCGCGAGGCGCCACGGCCAGGGCCAAGCTGCCGGTTTCTCCGCCTCGCCGCCCTCGCGGAGCCTGCGCCGCTGCACCGACCGCGCGACGAGCAGCACCACGGCGGTTCCGAGGAAGAGCAGCACGTGCGCCTCGACCGCCGCCCGGGGCTGCCAGGCGGCGAGGGCGACGGTGCCGACCGCGAGCACGATCAACACCACCAGTACGGCGCTGGTCAGCCACCGGGCCCGGGCGACGGGCAACCAGGCCAGGTACGCCAGCACGGCGACGACGACCGAGGTGATGAGCACGTGACGATGATCTCTCGCGCTGACCGGGCGCGTTGACCCCGCCGGCCGGGAGCGGTGCCCCGCGAGGTGGTGCGGCGGCCCTACGCTGCGCACGTGTCGATGAAACGTGCTCGCATCCTCGCCCTGCCCGTCGGGTTGCTGGCGTTCGCGCTGCGGTTGGCGGCGATGTTCTGGGTGAGCCCGCTGACCTGGCAGATGCGGCCGGCGGGCGTGAGTCTGCTGGTCTGGGTCGCGGGTCTCGCGGTCAGCCTGGCGGTTCCCGTCGGGCTGTACCAGCTGACCGTCCTCAGAGCCGTCCCGCGCCGCCCCGCGTCGTTCCAGCTCGACGCCGGCGCGTTCGTCGCCCCGGCCGCCCCGCACGACCTCGGTACGGCAGCCATCATCGTGCTGTGGGTCGCGGCGGGCGCGGTGCTGACCGAGCGCGTGCCCGACGGCGACCGGCTGCGGCTGGCCGAGTTCGATGAGGCGGCACTGATCTCGATCGTCATCGTGGGTCTGCTGTCCGTGCTGGCCGTGGCGCTGCTGCTGGTCAGGCGGCCGTGGGTGGCGCTGACCCCGGACGGGATCACGGTGCAGCGGATGACGTCCCGCCGGAGCATCGGCTGGCACGAGCTGGCTCCGGGTGGGCCGCCGCCACCGAGCGGTCGCCGACCCCGCAACCTGTGGCTCTACCGGCGAAACGGCCCCACTCTGGGTGGCCGGCCGAGGCCGGACCTGCTGCCCGTCGGTCAGTTGCAGGTGGATCCCGCGTTCCTGGCGAACACGATTCGCAGCTACCTGGAGCAGCCCGGCCGGCGCCCCGACATCGGCACCGAAGCCGAACTCGCCCGGCTGCGCGGGCGGGTCGGCAGCCAAAGATATGACGAGGCTCCGGCCACGAGTTGACGTCCGGCCGGGGCCGGGCCGTAGGGGTGCGGGCAGCCGGACGTTCGGGACGGTGGTCAAAAGCAGGCCATCAACGTCGCGGTTCTCGGTCACTGTTGAGTGTTCCGGCGGGTGTCGAGGCGAGTTCGACGAGGGTCGGGCGCAGTCGCCCGGCCAGTCCCGGATCCGTGCGGGCGAGTTCGGTGGCGAGAGCTGTCGTGGCGGCGTGCAGCGCGCGGCGTAGCTCCACCTCGTGGAGCGAGCGGACCAGGGTGGTTTCGAGCGCCTCGGTCAGGTCGGGCGGAAGCAGGTGCGCGCCCTTGGCGTAGCTGGTGGGTGGCCCAGGCGTCGGCAGGACAACGCGAGGATCTGGGTGCGGAGGGCTCCAATCCACTGCTCGGCCTGCCACCACCTGCGCCGCTCGATGCTGACTCGGGCGTGCAGGGCGTGGTGCCACGCCAGTCCGGCCAGGTCGGCGTGTCCGGGCGGCGCGGCCGGCTTCGCCGGTGCGGGCTGCCCGAACACGAGGCGCCAACTCGGACCACGTGCCCCGAAGGCGGACGCCGGGCTGAACGCGACGTCGACTTCCAGGCAGCCGGGAAGCAAGAAGACCCGATAGACGGTGGCACCGGTCCGCAGGTCCCAGTGGTGGACCGCGGCGAAGTCGGCGTACAGCCGCTGCGTCCACCGTTGCAGGTCGGCGTCGAGCGGGCCGGAGATCGCGAAGGCCAGGTCGTTGCCGACCGCGGGACGGCGGGCTGGCGGCGAGGCCCGGGACGGGCCAGGGGATCTCAGAGGCAGCACGGTCTGCGGACTTGTGCGCCCGGTGCGGGCGGGTTCACCGGGGCGCGCCGTCGTTGAGGTGTCGGGTGATGGTGGCGCGGAGCTGGTCGTGTCGTGGCCCGAGGGCGGTCGTCGGATCGTTGCGCTGCTCCGGGGGATAGAGCCAGACGGGCATCCCGACGCGTTCGGCCGGCTCCCAGTCGTACCGGGGCCAGATGTGGGCATGCAGGTACGGGTCGGTGTTGCCGAGGATCTCCAGGTTGATGCGGCGGAAGGCCGGATCGAGTTCGGCGCAGGCGCGTTCGACCGCCTCGCCGAGTCGTTCCATGCTGTCCAGGAACGCCAGCCGGGCCGGTCGGGGCAGGTCGGTCAGCCGCCCCACCCCCGGCTTGTCGGTTAGCAGCAGGCAGTAGCCGGGCAGCAGCTGGACGTCGCCGATGACCGCGAAGCCCTCGGGCAGCAGGGCCAGCACGGTCGGGTTCTCCCCGCGCAGGGCCGAGCCGATTCGGTCCGTCCGCCAGTTCGCCATCGCGCCATCCTGGCGTGCCGCCCCGGACAAAATCAACCGGCCGGTACGCCCCGACCGCCTGCGTCAGCGCACTGCCGCCGGACCGCGCGGGCGGGTGGTCAGGCGGCGGTGACGGCCGGTTGCTCCGGGCGGCCAGCCGGGATCAGTGCGGCGGACCACCCGGTCAACGGGTCGTCGCCGCGTGCGTCGGCCGCCCCGGCGGGCGGCGCCGGCGCGGGTTGCGGCGTCCGAGCGACGCGCAGCCCCTCCTGGGCGTTGTTCCAGGCGGCGCACGGCCAGGCCGCGCCGACGCAGCTCGGGCTGACGCACACCCGGTTCTCGTCGGGCTGGTGAGCGTCGGCCACCGCGGCGGCCAACCCCCACAGCAGCGGGTCGGTCACCTCGGCCGGACGGTCGGCGCGGTCTGTGCTGCCTTCGGACATGAATGACCCCCTCTTCGAGCGGACCCACCTTTTCCGGTACGCCGGCCCGGTAAACCTGCTCCGGTGACTTTTCCGGACTCGCGGCCCGGCCGAGCGCGGCATAGGCTTTCCGGCGTGGCGAGGTACTACGACCTGCATCCGGACAACCCGCAACCCCGGGTGCTCCGGCAGATCGTCGACCTGTTGCGCAGCGACGGGCTGATCGCCTACCCGACGGACTCGTGCTACGCCCTCGGCTGCCAGCTCGGCAACCGGGACGGGGTGGCGCGGATCCGGGAGATCCGCAAGCTCGACGACCGTCACCCGTTCACCCTGGTCTGCGCGGAATTCGCCCAGCTCGGCCAGTTCGTCAAGCTCAGCAACTCGGTCTTCCGGCAGGTCAAGGCCGCCATCCCGGGCCGGTACACGTTCATCCTGCCGGCGACCGCCGAGGTGCCGCGCCGGTTGCAGGACCCGCGCCGCCGGACCGTCGGCGTGCGGGTGCCGAAGCACACGGTGACCCAGGCGCTGCTCGCCGAACTCGGCGAGCCGCTGCTGTCCAGCACCCTGCTGCTCCCCGGCGAGGAGGAGCCGATGACCCAGGGCTGGGAGATCAAGGAGCGCCTGGACCATCAGGTCGACGCGGTGGTGGACGCCGGCGACTGTGGCCTGGAGCCGACCACCGTGATCGACCTGTCCGGCCCGGAGCCGGAGATCCTGCGCCGGGGTGCCGGCGATCCCGCCCGCTTCGAGTGACGTCGCCCGGGTCAGCCCGCCTCGGCCGGTGCGGGCATCCACTGCACCAGTTGGAGGATGACCCCGTTGGGGTCGGTGACCTGGAAGAAGCGCTCGCCCCAGGGCTCGGTCTGCAGCGGCGTGGTGATCGGCACTCCGGCCGCCCGGACCCGGGCGTACTCGGCGTCGACGTCGTCCACCACGAAGGCGACGATCAGGCCCTCGGCGCGCTGCCCGCGCAGGCGGTCGGGCTGAATGCTGGGTAGCCCGGTGCGCAGGTAGATCAGGTTGAAGCCGACCCCGTCGCGGGACAGCGAGACGAACCCGTCGGCCGCCATCTCCTGCCGGAAACCGAAGTGCTGCTCGACGAAGGCGGCGGAGGCCGCCACGTCGTCCACGTTGAGTGAGAGGGCCGAGGCGGTGATCTGCACGTGGTCTCCCTGGAGTCGGCGGAAAAACTCCGTACATTGTACATCGTACGTAGTACGGGAATTCGGTCTGAGAGGATCGGCGGGTGCCCAATCACCGCAGCGGAGCCGGCGACCCGGCCCGTACCCTGCGACTGCTCTGGGGGCGGCCCGATGAGGGTCCGCGCCGCGGGCCCCGTCAGGGTCGATCGCCGGACGACATCGTCACGGCCGCGGTCGACCTGGCCGACGCCGAAGGTTTGGACGCGGTGACCATGCGGGCGGTCGCCCAGGCGGTCGGCGTCGCGCCGATGAGCCTCTACACCTACGTGCCGGGCAAGGCCGAACTGCTCGATCTGATGCTGGACCACTGCTACGCCCGGATGCCCCGACCCGACCGCTCCGCCGAGCCCTGGCGGACCCGCGTGGCGGCGCTCGCCAGGGACAACCGGGAGCTGTTCCACGCCCACCCCTGGGCTGCCGAGGTCTCCACGAGCCGGCCGCCGCTCGGCCCGGGGCTGATGGCCAAGTACGAGTACGAGCTGCGCGCCTTCGACGGCACCGGCCTGGACGACGTGCGCCGGGACGCGGCGTTGACCTACGTCCTCGACTTCGTCCGGGCCGCGGCCCGCACGGCGGCGGAGGTGCGGGCCGCGCAGCAGCAGGACACCTGGAGCGACGAACAGTGGTGGGCGGCGAACGCTCCGCTGCTCGCCCAGGTCCTCGACGAGCGGCGGTACCCGACCGCCGTGCGGGTCGGCGCGGCGGCCGGAGCGGCGCAGAACGCCGCGTACCGCCCGGACCACGCGTACGAGTTCGGCCTGGCCCGGGTCCTCGACGGCCTCGGCGTCCTGATCGACGGCACCCGCACCGACTGAACCCAGGCCACCCGCGCTGCGCCTGCGGGCACTTGTGCCATTCCACGACGTGACACACCGCGCATGAGGCAGCGTGGAACCGGGCGGGCTGCTGACGGGGGTACGACGTGGGCGCACTCGTGCTGATCGCGGTGCTGAGTCTCACCGTGCTCATCGGCACCACCATCGGCGGTCGATACCGGGTCGCCCCGCCCGTGCTGCTCATCGCCATGGGTGCCCTGCTCGGTCTGCTGCCGCCCTTCGCCCACGTGATCCTCGAACCCGAGGTGGTGCTGCTGCTCTTCCTGCCCGCGATCCTCTACCGGGAGAGCCTGGCCGTCAGCCTCCGCGAAATCCGGGCCAACTTCGCCGTGATCGCGCTGCTCGCCGTCGTACTGGTGACCATCACGGCGGTCGCCGTCGCGTACACGGCGAAGGCCCTGGGGGTGGAACCGGCGGCGGCCTGGGTGCTCGGCGCGGTCCTCGCGCCCACCGACGCCGCCGCCGTCGCCGGCCTGGCCAAACGGATGCCGCGTGGCATCCTCACCACGCTGCGCGCGGAGAGCCTGATCAACGACGGCACGGCCCTGGTGCTCTTCGCCGTCACCGTCGGGGTGATCGCCGGCGGAGCGGTCCCGGGTGCGCTGGTCCTGGGCGGCCAGTTCATCGGCAAGTCCGTCGGTGGGATCGCCGCCGGCCTGCTCGTCGGCGGGGCGGTCATCCTGGCCCGCAAGCACATCGACGATCCGATGCGCGAGGGCGGGCTGAGCATCCTCACCCCGTTCTTGGCGTTCCTGCTCGCCGAGGTGATCCACTCCAGCGGTGTACTCGCGGTCGTGGTCGCCGGGCTGCTGCTGTCCTACGCCGGACCCCGGGTGATCCGGGCCCGCTCCCGGCTCACCGCGTACGCGTTCTGGGACCTCTCCACGTTCATGATCAACGGCAGCCTCTTCGTGCTGCTCGGCATGCAGGTGCCCCGCTCGCTGCGCGCCATCACCAGCCACTCGCCGATCCAGTCGCTGGGCATCGCGGTGCTGGTCGCCCTGCTGGTGACGGCCGTCCGGATGGCGTGGGTGCACCTGTCGGTCGCCTCCCTGCAGGGCATCGACCGGAGCGAGGCCCGCCAGTCCCGCCGTTTCGACGCCCGGGTCCGCACCGCCGCCGGCTGGGCCGGCTTCCGGGGCGCGGTGTCCCTCGCCGCCGCGCTCGCGGTCCCGGTCACCACCCACGCCGGCGCGCCGATACGCGAGCGCGACCTGATCATCTTCGTCACGGTCGTGGTGATCGTGTTGATCATGTTGGTGCAGGGCACCACCCTGCCCTTCGTGGTGGGCTGGGCCGGGCTGATGGGCGACGAGGAACGCGAGCACGAGGTGCGCTGGGCGCGAATCCGGGCCACCGAGGTGGCCCTCGCCGCGTTGCCGCAGGTCGCCGCCGAGCTGGGCGCCTCGCACGACGCCGTCGACCGGCTCCGCTCCGACTACGAGGAGCACCTGAACGACGTCCGCTCTCCACAGACCGAGGAGAGCGCGCAGGAACGCGAGCTCGCCCGACGGCTGCGCCTTGGCGTGCTCGACCACAAACGGCGCGAGGTCACCCGGCTGCGCGACCGCAACGAGATCGATGACGCGGTGCTGCGCCAGTTGCAGGCGGCCATCGACATCGAGGAGGTCCGGCTGCTCGGGCCGGAGCTCGAGGACTGAGGGGAGTGGGCGCCGGCCGGCCCGTGGCCGGTCCCGCCGGCACGAGCTCCGGCGGCGGAGTCCGCGAGGTGTCTGCGTTGAACCCGTGCGCTCATCCGGGGAGTCTGTTACCGCTAACACCTGCCCTGAACTCCGCGAGAGTCCGGCGGTCGGAGAGGTGACGCCGGGCGGGTCTGCCGCTGCGGGCTGTCGTTGCCATCCGTGGCGTGTCCGGAGCTTGCCCTGGCCCACGAAGCAGGCCCATGTCGCGAACGTCCACACCGGGCGGGACCGCTCCCGCTGGGGCTCGCTGACGGGCTGGCCCTGATTCCCAGCAAGCGGAGCGACCTCAGTGAGGTCTGAGTCAAGCGTCCGGACCGAGCTTGTGACCTGGTCGGCCGGCGCGGGCTCCGTTGCCGACGACGAGCGCCTGACACGCTCGCCCGCCGACGGTGCAAATTGGAGCATGGGAGCGCTTCCGTTACGGGACTGTTGCCTGCAGGTGTCTTGACCCCATCAATGTGAACGCTAACACTGAGACCGTCTTCGGCGGGGAGGTCGAGATGAGTGGTCTGGACGGGCCGGGCGACCGGTACGTCGTCGGCGTCGACTACGGGACGCTGTCGGGCAGAGCGCTGGTGGTCCGGGTCGGCGACGGCGCGGAGCTGGGTACCGCGGTCCACGAGTACCGGCACGCGGTCATCGAGTCGGCGCTCCCGGACGGGGGAGTGCCCCTGGCGCCGGACTGGGCGTTGCAGGACCCCGACGACTACCGGGACGTGCTGCGCCATGCGGTCCCGGCAGCCGTGGCGGCCGCCGGCGTCGATCCGGCCCGGGTCATCGGGATCGCCACCGACTTCACCGCCTGCACGGTCCTGCCGACGCTGGCCGACGGCACGCCGCTGTGCGAGGTGGCCGAGCTGCGCGGCCGGCCGCACGCCTGGGTCAAGCTGTGGAAGCACCACGCCGCCCAGTCGCACGCCGACCGGATCAACGCCCTGGCCCACGAGCGCGGCGAACCCTGGATCGGCCGGTACGGCGGCAAGATCTCGGCCGAGTGGCAGTTCGCCAAGGGCCTGCAACTCCTCGAGGAGGACCCGGAGATCTACCGGCGTGCCGACCGGTTCGTGGAAGCCGCCGACTGGATCGTCTGGCAGCTGTGCGGAGTGGAGACCCGCAACATCTGCACCGCGGGCTACAAGGGCATCCGACAGGACGGCCGGTATCCGTCCCGCGAGTACCTGGCCGCCCTCGATCCCAACTTCGCCGACTTCGTCGCCAAGCTCGACGGCCCGCTGCTGCCGATGGGCGCCCGGGCCGGCGCGCTGACCGCGCCGGCTGCGGCGTGGACCGGGCTGCCCGAGGGCATCGCGGTGGCGGTCGGCAACGTCGACGCCCACGTCACGGCCGCCTCGGCCCAGGCGCTGGTGCCCGGTCACCTGGTGGCCATCATGGGCACCTCGACCTGCCACGTGGTCAACGGCAGCGAACTGGTCGAGGTGCCCGGCATGTGCGGCGTGGTCGACGGTGGGCTCAGCCCGAGCGCCTGGGGCTACGAGGCCGGGCAGAGCGGTGTCGGCGACATCTTCGGCTGGTTCGTCGAGCACGCCGCGCCGGCCGGGGCCTCCCACGAGCGGCTGTCGGAGCTGGCGGCGGCCCAGCCGGTCGGGGCCCACGGCCTGATCGCGCTGGACTGGTGGAACGGCAACCGCTCGCTGCTGGTCAACCACGACCTCAGCGGTCTCATCGTCGGGCTGACCCTGGCCACCCGCCCGCCGGACGTGTACCGGGCGTTGCTGGAGTCGACGGCGTACGGCACCCGCATGATCATCGAGGCGTTCGTCGAGGCGGGGGTGCCGATCCGGGAACTCGTCGTGGCCGGCGGCCTGACCTCCAACCGGCTGCTCATGCAGATCTACGCCGACGTCACCAACCGCCCGTTGAGCATCATCGGCTCGGCGCAGGGGCCCGCGCTGGGTTCGGCGATCCACGCCGCCGTGGCCGCCGGTGCGTACCCGGACGTCTACGCGGCCGCCGCGGCGATGGGCCGGGTGGATCGCGACGTGTACCGGCCGGACGCCGACCGGGCCCGGGCGTACGACGCCCTGTACGCCGAGTACCGGTCGCTGCACGACCACTTCGGTCGGGGCGGCGACGAGGTCATGTCGCGCCTGCGCGCGATTCGCAACGCCGCCGTCGACGGGGCGGCGGAACACGGTACGGCCACACTGGAGGTGGTGGGATGAACGCGGCGGCGAGCCACCAGATCAGGCGGCTGCGGCAGAGCGTGGCCCGGCTGCACGCCGAGCTGACCCGCTACCGACTGGTCGCCTGGACCGCAGGCAACGTGTCCGCGCGGGTGCCGGACCACGACCTGATGGTCATCAAGCCGAGCGGCGTCGACTACGACGATCTCACGCCGGAGAACATGGTCGTCTGCGACCTCGACGGCATGGTCGTCGAAGGCGAGTTCTCCCCGTCCAGCGACACGGCCGCGCACGCCTACGTCTACCGGGCCATGCCCGAGGTCGGCGGGGTCGTGCACACGCACAGCGCGTACGCGACCGCGTGGGCGGCCCGGGGCGAGCCGATTCCCTGTCACCTCACCGCCCAGGCCGACGAGTTCGGCGGTGAGATCCCGGTCGGCCCGTTCGCCCTGATCGGCGGCGACGACATCGGCAAGGGGATCGTCGAGACCCTCACCGGGCACCGCTCACCCGCCGTGCTGATGCGCAACCACGGCGTCTTCACCATCGGCCGTGACGCCCGCGCCGCGGTGAAGGCCGCGGTGATGTGCGAGGACGTCGCCCGTACGGCCCATCTGGCCCGGGCGCTCGGCCAGCCGGTGCCGATGGCGCGCGCCGACGTCGACGCGCTGCACGACCGCTACCAGCATGTCTACGGCCAACATCCCAGCTCACCCGCGAGCCCTTGACGGCCGCCCCCGGTCCCGCGGACGTCCCCCCCGTCCGCGCAGCACCACCCGGTACCGCCCACCCACCACCCCAGCGGGCCGCACGTCCGGCTCCGGCATGCGGCACGGACCGACACATACCCCCGAGGAGAGTCCGGTGAAGAGAATGCGAAACCACCCACCGTCCCGCCGGGTCATCGCGGTGCTCACCGCCGCGCTGCTCGCCACCGGCATGGCGGCCTGCGGCAACAGCGACACCGGTGACAAGGCCGGCGACGGCAAGATCACCCTGGGCTTCTCGCAGGTCGGCGCGGAGAGCGGCTGGCGCACGGCGAACACCACCTCCATCAAGGAGGCGGCGAGCGCGGCCGGCATCGCCCTGAAGTTCGACGACGCGCAGCAGAAGCAGGAGAACCAGATCAAGGCCATCCGCAACTTCATCCAGCAGAAGGTCGACGTGATCGCCTTCTCGCCCGTGGTGGAGTCCGGCTGGGACACGGTCCTCAAGGAGGCCAAGGACGCCGGCATCCCGGTGATCCTGACCGACCGCGCCGTGGACTCCGTCGACAAGTCGCTCTACAAGACCTTCCTCGGCTCCGACTTCGTGAAGGAGGGCCGGCTGGCCGGCGAGTGGCTGGTCGAGCAGGAGAAGTCGGCGACCGGGCCGGTCAACATCGTCGAGTTGCAGGGCACGACGGGCTCCGCGCCGGCCAACGACCGGAAGAAGGGCTTCGCGGAGGCCATCTCGGCCAACCCGAACCTGAAGATCATCGCCTCCCAGTCCGGTGACTTCACCCGGGCGGGCGGCAAGCAGGTCATGGAGCAGTTCCTGAAGGCCAACCCGAAGATCGACGTGCTGTTCGCGCACAACGACGACATGGGCCTGGGGGCGCTCGAGGCGATCACCGCCGCGGGCAAGGTCCCCGGCAAGGACATCACCATCATCACCGTCGACGCGGTCAAGGACGGCATGCAGGCCCTCGCCGACGGCAGGTTCAACTTCATCGCCGAGTGCAGCCCGCTGCTCGGTCCCCAGCTGATGGACCTGGTGAAGAAGGTCCACGCCGGCGAGCAGGTGCCGGCGCGGATCGAGACCCAGGAGACCACCTTCACCCAGGAGCAGGCCAAGGAGGCGCTGCCCAACCGCAAGTACTGAGCCCACCCGACGGGCGGCCGG
>NZ_JBJZOG010000060.1:0-39496 GCF_047200535.1 Micromonospora mangrovicola
ACCGTCGTCGTGCGCCAGCGCCGGCCCCTTCTGGCCGCTCGGCCCGCTGATCAGGTTGGTCCGCCGGATCGGCTTGTAGGTTGTCAGGTCCGACCAGCTGTTGAAGCCCCGGTTGCCGAAGTTGTTGTCCGCGTAAGGGTTCTGCACGGTCTGGCCGTCGCTGTTGAACGAATAGACGTACGCGCCCTTGCTGTGGTCGTTCTTGTCTTTCCAGTACGCGAACAGTTCCATGTGGCCGGTCCGTACCATCGCGTCACCCGGCTGGAAGTCGTTGAGGCTGCCCAGGGTGGTCCAGCGGGAGTTGCTGCCCTGGAAGTCGCCGGTGACGTAGCTGGTGTTCAGGTGCCAGGCCATCGACACCAGCCCCGAGCAGTCGCGCCGGTAGGTCTTGTCCCCGTCGATGTCGCTGGCCCAGGTGCCGGTCTGGGTGTACGTGATGCCGCGGTCCACCCAGTTCTGGGCGCGGGACAGGATCTCGCTGCGGCTGATCGGGCCCTCGATCGACGAGGCCTGGGCGGGAGCGGGCGACAGGCCGACCAAACCGCCGGCGACGACTGCCAGAGCGCCGAGGACGGAGACCGGCTTGCGGACGAGACGCGGGATTCGCTGCATGGTTCTAGTTCCTTTCTGGAGAAACGGCCCGGAAAGGGTCACGAAGCCGGTACGCGGCGTACGGCGAGCATTGGCTGGAGCCGATACGGCCGGTAAAGTCCGCGGCGCAGGATTCACCGTGGGGCCGGCCTCCGGTGGCCGGTCCTTGAGAAGTCCTGCTGTGCGGTTGTCGGTTCGTGGCCCTTCTGACGGAGTGGATGGAAGAACGGCGCCCGGGCCGGTGGTGCCGTGCGTTCCGGGCGGTTCCTGGGAAAGACGATGGCGGTCGGACCAGGTAGCAAACCTGAACGGAACCTTGACGACTTCAAGCGGCCTGTTCGCAGGCCGTCTGGCGGTACTACGGGCGCGGGGGCGATGCCGTGGAACTACGCATACTTGGTGATCTGCAGGTCCTGGTGGACGGTCGGCCGTTGGAGCTGGGCCCGCCGAAGCAACGCCTGGTGTTCGCCGCGCTGGCGGTGGACGTGGGCCGCAGCGTGCCGATCGAGGCGCTGGTCGACCGGGTCTGGGACGAGGCGCCACCGGCCGATGCCCGTGGTGTCCTCTACACGTACCTGACCCGGATCCGTCGCCTGCTCACCACGGCTCAGCCCGCCGCCACGGCGCCGATCGTGGTGAGCCGCGGCCAGACCGGCTACCTCCTGGACGCCCCGCCGGACCGCGTCGACCTGCACCGGCTGCGCCGCCTCGCCGAGCGGGCGCAGGCACTGCCGCCGGACGATCCCGGCCGCCCGGCGCTGCTTCGGGAGGCGATCGACCTCTGGCGGGGTGAGCCGCTCGACGGTCTGCCCGGCGGCTGGGCGGCCCGGGTCCGGGAGGGCCTGCGCCAGCAGCTCGTCCGGGTCCTGCTCGACTGGGCCGAAAGCGAACTCGGTCAGGGCCGGCCCGGTCCGGTGGCCGACCGGCTCGCGGTGGCCGTGGAGCGCAGCCCGCTCGTCGAACCCCTGGTGCTGTGTCTGATGCGGGCGCTGTACTTCAACGGGCGTCGGGCGGAGGCCCTCGACCTGTACGCCCGGACCCGCACGCTGCTGGCGGACGAGCTCGGTGTCGACCCGGGCGCCGAGCTCCAGGAGTTGCACCGCGACGTGCTGCGGGGCACGCTGCGGCCGCCGCTGGTGGCCGCCGTCCCCGTCGAACCGTCCCGACCGTCGCCGCCACCGGTCACCCCGCCGTCGCCGGCCGTGCCGGAACCCGTCACGTACCCGGTGGGCGCCCTGCCCGGCTGTCAGCTCCCCGCCGACCTGCCCGACCACGTCGGTTGCGAACCGGAGATCTCCTGCGCCCTGAGCGTGCTGCAACCCGCCGACCGCCGGGCGGAGGGCACCGCCGGACCGGTGGTCATCCTCTCCGGCCCCGGCGGGGTGGGGAAGACCGCGCTCAGCGTCCGGCTGGCGTACCTGCTGCGCGGCACCTACCCGGACGGGCAGATCTTCGTCACGCTGAGCAGCCGCGACGGCGACTCGGGGGACGCCCTGGACCGGGTGCTGCGGGCCCTCGGCGCCACCAACATCCAGCAGTTGCGCACGCTGGAGGACAAGCTGGGCCAGTACCGGTCGATGCTCAGCGGCCGGCGCTTCCTGATCGTGCTCGACTCGGCGGCCGGCGCCGAGCAGGTGCGGCCGCTGGTCCCGGGCGGCCCGGGCAGCGCTCTCATCGTCTCCAGCCGGGCCCTGCTGACCACCGTCCCCGGTGCCGAGCAAATCGAGGTGCCGCTGCTGGACCACGCCGACTCCATCACCCTGCTCGAGCGCATCGTCGGCCCGGAACGGGTCATGGCCGAGCCGGAGGCGACCGGCGCGCTCGTCGAGATGTGCGCCGGCCTGCCGCTCGCCCTGCGGATCGTCGGTGCCCGGATCGCGGCCCGACCGCACCGCCGGATGGCCCGGCTCGCCGAGCGGATGCGCGACGAGCGTGGCCGGCTCGACGAGATGGCGGCGGACGGGCTGGCGGTCCGGGTCAGCGTCGGGATCGGCTACCAGGCGCTGGACCTGCCGGCCCGGCGGGCGTTCCGGCTGCTGGGCTTCATGGGCGTGCCCAACTTCGCCGAGTGGCTGGTGGCGGCGCTGATCGGTGGCTCGGTGGACGACGCCGAGGAACTGCTGGAGCAGTTGGCGGACGCCCGGCTGGTGACCGCGCTGCCCGACCCGACCCACCGGCTGCTCCGTTACCAGATGCACGACCTGGTCCGGTTGTTCGCCCGGGAACGCGCCGTCGAGGAGGAAGCCGAGGGGGCGCTGCGCGCGGCGGTGGCCCGGGTGCTGGTGGCCGCCACCGAGATCAGTGAGCGCCTCGGCCAGCGTCTGCCGTACGCGGTCCCGCCCCTGCACCGGCAGGCGTCGATCCCGGCCGACCTGGAGTCCTCCGTCCTCGCGGCGGACCACCTGCGGCCCGGTTGGGTGGAGGTCGAGGGGTCCGCGCTGATCAGCGCGGTGGAGCGGGCCGCCGAGCTGGGCATGGACGCGGCCGCGTGCGCCCTGGCGGACGCGCTGGTGTACGCCTCCTTCGCGCTCCGCAACGACTTCGCCGGCTGGGCCCGGACCCACACGGCGGCACTGGGCGCGGCGCGGGCGGCCGGCAACGCCGTCGGTGAGGCGGTGATCGAGTGCGGCATCGCCCTGCTGCGTTACATGGAGGACCGGTTCGCCGATGCCGAGCAGAACTTCCGTACCGCGATCGAGCGGTTCGCCGCGGCCGGCCACGAGCGCGGGGCGGCCGCGGCGCGCAACGGCCTGGGCACCGTCCTGCGGGAGGTCGGCCGGCACCGGGAGGCCATCCCGCTGCTGACCGCCGCCGCCGAGACACTGGAGCGGCTGGCGGACCACAACGCGGCCGCGGACGCGAAATACGGGCTGGGGCACAGCCTGCGGGAGCTCGGTGACGACGAGGCGGCGCTGAGCTGGCTCAACCAGGCCATCGACAGCTACCGGTCGTTGGGGCACTTCCGGGGCGAGGTCATCGGCGTCCGGGGCATCGGCCTGGTGCACCGCGCGCGCGGCGAGCTGGACGAGGCCCTGCGCTGGTGCGCGCGGGCCCACGACCTGGTCACCGCGCACGGCGACGAGCACATGGTCGCGTATACCGAGCAGGCCCTGGCAAAGGTCTGGTTCCGCCAGGGCGACCTGGTCCGCCCCCTGCCGCCGTTGGAGCGCGGCCTGTCGACCTGCCGGCGGATGCACGACCGGTTCGGGGCGGCGCTGATCCAGCGGACGATCGGGGAGCTGCACCTCGCCGCCGGGCGTCCGGACGCGGCCCTCGACGCGCTGCGGCTGGCCCACGAGCAGTGGGTGGAGCTGAACCACGATCTCGGCATCGCCCGGACCCTGCGCGACCTCGGCGCCGCGTACGCGACGGTCGGCGACGTGGCGGCGACGCACGCGGCGTGGGACACCGCGGCGGCGACCTTCCGCCGACTCGGCACCCGCGAGGCAGCCGAGGTGTCGGGTTGGCATCAGCGGTGGGGCTGCGAATGCGGCTCGGGCGGCGTCCCGGCGGGCCGGACGACGTCCGCCGCGCACCCGCTCTGAACGCCTCCGACCTGCCCTTCCAGGTTTCGTTCAGATCGAGCGCAGGTCGCCTTTCCTAACGTCGGTGCCACGCCGGGCGCGGCTGCGGCCGGCGGTGACGACGAGATGGGAAGGCGATCATGACGATCCGACGCAGCAGCGCTTACCTGGTCCTGGCTGCCGCCGTGGCGCTGGGGGTCGGCGGGTGCGGGCATGCCGACCGGGCCGACCGTGCGGCGGGAGCGCCGGCGCCGACCTCGTCCGGCGCGTCCGCGGCCGCGCCCCAGGTGACGCCGGCCACCACTGCCCCGGCCGCGACCGGGGCCGCCCCGGCGCCGGCGGCGCACGGTACGGCCGCGGCCCGGTCGGGCACGGGCGGCGGTGGCGTGCCCGCGCCGGCGCCGCCGGCCACCGGACCGGCCCCGGTCACGGCCCAACCCACCACCGACTCCGACCCGGCGTGCCGGCCGCAGGTACTGCAGGAGGCGACCGCTGCCGCGCTGGCCCCCCAGAATGTGGCCGGGGTCGAGGTGCTCGCCTGCCGTGACGGCTTCGCGCGGCTGATTGCGACCGCCCCGGCGTCGACCGAGATCACCGGTGGCAGCCAGGTGTTCCTGCGCTTGGAGAACCGCGTGTGGCGGGTCGTCGGGCGTACGTCGGCCGGCACCGACTGCGGCGATCCGGGTCTCACCGCCGGAGTGCGGACGGTCTGCACGGGTCTGGGCTGACCCGGCGACCGGCGACCGGCGACCGGCGCCCGCGCTGGCGTGGCCCTCCCCACGTGCCGCGAGGTCCCCCGTCCTGCGGCACCCCCGCCGGCGTGGCATTCCCGCGCCGCACCGGCGGAGGCCCGGCCACCCGCCCGGGGCTCCCGGACGGCCGCCGGTGACGCCGGTCCGACGCGCTCGACCGTGGGTCGTTCCCGGAGTGGCGAGGCCCACCCGGGGCGGGATCTGTCGCCGGCACAAGGCAGGATGGGGCACCGAAGGGGGTGCAACCATGGCTGGCCGGATCCGGGACGAGGACATCGCGCTGGTCCGCGAGCGCACC
This sequence comes from Micromonospora mangrovicola, assembly GCF_047200535.1. Lineage (NCBI taxonomy): Bacteria > Bacillati > Actinomycetota > Actinomycetes > Micromonosporales > Micromonosporaceae > Micromonospora > Micromonospora mangrovicola. The sequence continues at coordinate 5,166 of NZ_JBJZOG010000060.1, forward strand.
TCGATCGCCGAGGTCATCTCCGAAACGGTGACCCTCAAGTCGGCCGGGGGCGGCAACCTCAAGGGGTTGTGCCCGTTCCACGACGAGAAGAGCCCCTCGTTCAACGTCTCGCCGGCCCGCAACGTCTGGTACTGCTTCGGCTGCGGGGCCGGCGGCGACGCGATCAAGTTCCTGATGGACGCGGAGCACCTGAGCTTCGTCGAGTCCGTCGAGCGGCTCGCCGCCCGCGCCGGCATCCAGCTCCGCTACGTGGAGGACGACCGCTCGGCCCCGCGTACCCGGCCGCAGCAGGGGCAGCGGCAGCGGCTGGTCGCCGCGCACGCCGCCGCCGCCGAGTTCTACCGCGCGCAGCTCAGCACGGCCGGCGCCCGGCCCGCCCGGGAGTTCCTCGCCCGGCGCGGCTTCGACCGCGCGGCCGCCGAGCGGTACGGCTGCGGTTTCGCCCCCGACGCCTGGGACCTGCTCACCAAGCATCTGCGCCAGCAGGGCTTCAGCCACGACGAGCTGGTCACCGCGGGGCTGTCCCGACCGTCCCGGTCCGGCAGCCTGATCGACCGCTTCCGCCGGCGGCTGCTCTGGCCGATCCGCGACCTCACCGGCGACGTGATCGGGTTCGGCGCCCGCAAGCTCTTCGACGACGACGACGGCCCGAAGTACCTGAACACCCCCGAGACCCCGATCTACAAGAAGTCGCACGTCCTCTACGGCATCGACCAGGCCAAGCGGGAGATCGCCAAGCAGGGCAAGGTGGTCGTGGTCGAGGGCTACACCGACGTCATGGCGTGCCACCTGGCCGGCGTGACCACCGCCGTGGCGACCTGCGGCACCGCCTTCGGCGCCGACCACATCGGGGTGCTGCGCCGGCTGCTGATGGACACCGACGCGGTGGCCGGCGAGATCATCTTCACCTTCGACGGGGACGCCGCCGGCCAGAAGGCCGCGCTGCGCGCCTTCGAGGACGACCAGCGCTTCGTCGGGCGTACCTTCATCGCGGTCAGCCCCGACAACATGGACCCGTGCGAGCTGCGGCTGGCCAAGGGCGACCTGGCGGTGCGCGACCTGGTCGCCCGCCGCGAACCGCTGGTCGACTTCGCGCTCCGCCACGTGATCAACCGGTACGACCTGGACACGGTCGACGGCCGGGTGGAGGCGATGCGCCGCGCCGCGCCGCTGGTCGCCAAGATCAAGGACCGGGAGAAGCGCCCGGAGTACGTCCGTAAGCTCGCCGGGGACCTCGGCATGGAGATCGAGCCGGTGCAGCGGGCGGTGCTGGCCGCCGGCGCCGGGCAGGGCGAGGCGACCGCGGCCCGCCCGGGCCTGGCCGGGCCGACCGTGGACAGCCCGCAGTCGATGGTCGAGCGGGAGGCGTTGAAGCTCGCCCTCCAGGAGCCGGTGCTGGCGGGCCCGATGTTCGACGCGGTCGAGGCGGCCGAGTACCGGCACCCCGTGCACCAGGTGGTCCGCGCGGCGGTCGCGGCGGCCGGCGGGGCGGCGGCCGCCACGGGCGGTGCGGTCTGGGTCGAGCAGGTCCGGGACGCCTGCGACGACCTGGCCGGCCAGGCGCTCGTCGGGGAGTTGGCGGTCGAGCCGCTGCGCATCGACGGCGAGCCCGACCCCCGCTACGTCTCGGTCACCATGGCCCGCCTCCAGTGGGGCTCGGTCACCGGCCGGATCAAGGACCTCAAGTCGAAGATCCAGCGGATCAACCCGGTGAGCAGCAAGGACGAGTACTTCGCGCTGTTCGGGGAACTGCTCTCGCTGGAACAGCACGCGCGGGCGCTGCGCGAGCAGGCGTCCGGAGGATTGTGATGGGACTGTTCAGCCGCAAGCCGAAGCTGCCGCCGGCCGACCGCCCGCCGCTGGCCGCCGGCGAGCGGGTGCTCGCCTGGGCCGCCGCCGGCAACGGCGAGGGCGACGGCGTGGTGGTGGCCAGCAACCTCGGGCTCTGGCTGCCCGGCCGGGGGCACCGGATCGGCTGGCACGGCATCCTCAAGGCGGTCTGGTCCGGCCGGGAACTCACCGTCACCGCCGCCGAGCGGGTCGCCGAGCGGGACGGCTATCTCGTGGTGGCGGACTGCCCGGCCGAGACGTATCTGCTGCTCGACCCGGGCGACCTGCCGCACCAGGTGCGGGCGCGGGTCACCCGCTCGGTGGCATACACCGTGCACCACCCGGTGCCCGGCGGTGCCGGCCGGATCGCCGGCCGCCGGGTGCCCGGCGTCGACGGGCTGACCTGGACGGTCCGCTACGACGCGGGCACGCCGGCCGACGACGAGGCGGTTGCGGCGGAGACCGACCGGCTGGTCGCCGCAGCCCGGGCCGCCACCACCCCCGCCGACCTGTAGGACCTGTTCCCTCGGCCCTAGCCGTTCCGGTAGTACCGGTTCGCCCCGGGGTGCAGCGGGATCGGGTCGGTCCCCGCCGCGCTCTCCCGGATGAAGTTGGCCGCCTCCGGATGCACCTTGATCAGCTCACCCTGGTACGTGAAGAGCAGCCGGGTCAGGTCGTACGCCAACTGGTCCGGCATGTCCGAGGGGACCAGGATCACGTTCGAGACGGTGATGGTCGGCGTGGCGCTCGGGGTGCCGTAGACCTCCCTCGGCAGCGACGCCGTGGTGTAGACGGAGCCGTAGCGGGCGGCGAGTGGCTCGATCAGGTCGGCGATGGGGAGCAGCCGGAACCGGCCGGGCGCGCTGGAGAGCAGGTCCTTGATGCCCGGCGTGGGCAGGCCGCCGGAGAAGAACATGGCGTCCAGGCTGCCGGCGCGCATCCGCTTCACCGTTTCCGGCAGCGACAGGCTGAGCCGCTTGATGTCCCGGTCCGGGTTGATTCCGGCGGCGGTCAGCAGCCGCCCCGCGATGATGTCCGTGCCGGACTTCGGCGAGCCGGTCGAGATCCGCTTGCCGCGCAGGTCGGCGAAGGTGTCTATCTTCCCCTCGGCGCGGACGATCACGTGGGTGTAGTTGCTGTAGATCCGGGCCAGGGCCCGGACCGGCTGGGCCTGCCCGTCGAACGCGCCGCGACCGGCGACCGCGTCCGCCGCCGTGTCGGCCAGGCTGAAGGCGATCTCCATGTCGCCGTCGGCCAGCCGGTTGATGTTCTCCACCGACGCGCCGGTCGGCTCGGCCCGGGCCTCGTAGCCGGACAGGTGCCGGCTGATCACGTCCGCGTAGCCGCCGCCGAGCTGGTAGTAGACACCGGTGGTGTTGCCGGTGGCGAGGAAGATCCGCCCGCCGTGCCATTCCTGCGGGCCGGCCTTCGCCGCGCCGCAGCCGGCGACGACCACGGCGAGCAGGAGCGCGGCCACCAGCCGCAGGGGGCGGCGGGTCACCGGCGGGCCGCCGGTTCCAGTGCCTCCGCCACCCGCTGGACCAGCGTCGCCGTCTCGTAGCCGATCTGACCCAGGTCGCAGCCGGGTGCGGCGAGCACACCGAGCAGCGCCCGCTCGCCGACCGCCATCACCAGCATCACTCCGCCGTCCATGTCGACGATCTGCTGGCGTACCCGGCCGGCGGACATCAGCCGCGCGGCGCCCACGGTCAGGCTCGCCAGGCCGCTGATCACCGCGGCGAGCTGGTCCACCTGGTCGGGGGAGAGGTCCGGCGACGAGGCCAGCCGCAGCCCGTCCTCGGACACCGCGAGGGCGTGCGACACGTCCGGCACCTGCTCGGCGAAGTTCGCCAGCAGCCAGTCGAGTCCTGCGGTCACGGATGGGGTCATCTGGGTCTCCCGGTGGGTGTGGGGTACGGGGCGCGGCGCATCGCGCTGGCCACGCCTTCGGCGAGAGCGGAGAGGCGGGCCCGGACCACCTCGGGGTCGAGCAGGTCCGCATCGGGGCGGGGCGGCGTCGTGGCGGCGGGCAGGGGAGCGGGAAGCTGGCCGCCCCGGGTGCGTCGGGGCAGCCCGGTCGCGGTGGTCTGCGGCGCCGGGGCGTCCGCGGGCCGTACCCGGGCGGTGCTGGGCGCCAGCACCGCGGCCCCGGGCGGTTGCACGCTGGCCACCCCCCGGGCGGCGCCGGCGGTGGCCGCCGCCCCGGTCAGCGGTACCGGGCCGGTGCCGGCCGGCGCGGCCCCGGCCACCGGCAGGCCGACGGTGGCGGTACGCCGCAGAGCCGCTGGCGCCGGTGGGGTGGTGACCAGGTCGCGCCCATCGGCGCGGGGGCGGAACCAGGGCGCGCCGCGGCCGGTGAGCCGCCGGCGCTCGGCGGCCGGCCGCCGGGTCGCCGACTCGACCCGGGTCAGCGCGGCCTCGGGCACCTCCACCTGGGCGACCGTGCCGTTGCCGATGTTGTGCAGCTGCACCCGGATGCCGTGCCGGGCCGCCAGCTGGGCCACCACGTGCAGGCCCATGCTGCCGGCCGCCGCGCTGGAGAGGGTGGCCGGCGAGGCCAGCCGTTCGTTGATGGCCGCCAGCCGGGTCTCGCTGATGCCGATGCCCTGGTCGTGCACCCGCAGGGTGAGCCCGTCGACGGTCCGCCGGCCGTCGACCAGCACGGCCGAGTCGGGTGGCGAGTAGACCGTGGCGTTCTCCAGCAGCTCGGCCAGGAGGTGCACCAGGTTGCCGACGGCCGCGCCGTGCACGGCCGCGGTCGGCAGGTTGACCTCCACCCGGGGATAGTCCTCGATCTCGGAGGCCGCGGCCCGGACCACGTCCTCGAGGAGCAGCGCGCCCTCGTGCCCGCGGCCCGGCTCGCCACCGGCGAGTACCAGCAGGTTCTCTCCGTTGCGCCGCAGCCGGGCGGCGAGGTGGTCCAGCGCGAAGAACCGGGCCAGCGCCTCCGGGTCGGTCTCCTCCCGCTCGAACTCGTCGAGCAGGCGGAGCTGGCGGGTGATCAGGGTGCGGATCCGCCGGGCCAGCGCCTCCGCCATCCGGGTGACGTCCAGCCGCAGCTCTGCCTGCTCGCCGGCGAGCCGCAGCGCGGCCCTGTTCACCGTGTCGAACGCCTCGGCCACCTGGGCCACCTCGTCCCGGCCCCGCCGGATGCCGGCGGTCAGCCGGGTGGCGGTGCCGTCCCCCGGGCAGCCGTCGCCGGCGGCAATCGCGGTGATCCGCTCCGGCAGCTCGCGGTTGGCCATGGTGAGCGCCGCGACCCGCAGCCGGCGCAGCCGGCGGCTGGTCCGCACCGCCAGCAGCACCGCGGTGACCAGCGAGCCGAGCGCGACCGTGCTGGTCGCGGTGGCGGTGAGCAGGGCCCGCTGCCGGGCGGCCCGGGCCAGCGCGGCGGCGTCCCGGTCGAGCTGCTCGGAGAGCTCCCGGCCGAGGAGGTTGTACCGGCGGATCGTCCCGCTCTGCGCCACGTACCAGGCGTCACCGTCGGTCTTCAGCGATTCCGCGGCGCCGTCGCTGTCCAGCACCCCGTCCCGCATCCGGCGGGCGGTCTCCACGTCACCGCCGGCCACCAGCCGGTACCAGGCGCTGTCGGCCCCGCCGGTGGCGATCCGCAGGAACTCGGCCTGGCGCTGTTCCCGGGCGCCGCGCAGCCGACCCAGCCCGGCCAGCTCGCCCGGGGCGAGGCTGTCCCGGACGAAGACGCCACGCAGCACGTCCCGTTCCAGGGACGCCAGGTGTTCCTGGGCGGCGACGGCCGCCACCTCCCGCGCCCCGTTGGCCAGTTCGGCGTCGCGCAGCTGGGCCGGGAGCGCGTCGGCGACGGCGAGCAGCGACTCGACCAGCGCCAGGTAGGTCGCGTCGGCGCTGTCCCCGTTCAACGCCAGCCCGCGGTTCGGGCCCAGCTGGTCGAGGCGGCCGTCGGCGTCGTTCAGCACGGGCCTCAGGTCCGGCGCGGCGCGGCGGGCCTCGACGCTGGCCGTGCGGTACCGCTCGACGGCGGTGTCCACCCGCCGCCGCTGGGCGTCCACCAGCGGCCGGCCGGCCGTGCCGCCGCGCAGGCGCAGGGCCGCCGTCTCGCCCAGCTCGCGTTCCAGCTCGTGCACCAGCCGGACGGTGGCGGTGGCGGTGCCGGCGAGCACGCGGGCCCGGTCGGCGTCCCGCGAGGCGTCGAGGGCGGCGTCGGTCTGGGCGGCGCCGAGCACGACCAGGCCGACGGTGGCCACCAGGATCGGCGCGAGCAGCTGGGTCCGTACCGACCAGAGGTGTTCGGTGCGGTTCGCGGGGCGGTGGTGCCGGCGCACGCGGGCCGGGCTGGGGAGCGGCACGGGGTCTCCCGGATCGGGGTCGGGGGCGCCGGGCCCGGACGCGTCGTCCGGGCCCGGCGTCGTGGGATCAGGCGGCGCCGAGGTCCGTGAGCGCCTTCTCCGCCCCCCGGTGCAGCTTCACCGGGTCCGTCTTGCGGGCTTTCTCCAGGCTGATGCCCTTGGCGGACGGGTTGGCCTGGGCGAGGGCGTCCCTCTTCTCGAAGACCGTCCGCGTGATCGCGCAGGCCACGTTGGCGTCGAGGTTGTCCCGCACCAGCAGCACGTTCGGCACCACGATGGTCGGGGTGTCGGCCGCGGTGTGGTACACGTCCTTGCCGATGCTGCCGGCCTGGTACGCCGGGTTGAGCTCGGTCATCTTCGGCAGCAGCGGGGTGATGTCGATGAACTTGACCTTGTCGCCGGCGGTGGTGAAGAGGTCGGTGACGCCGCCGGTGGGCACGCCACCGGACCAGAAGAAGCCGTCGATGCTGCCGTCCTTCATGCCGTCGACGGTCTTGGTCAGGTCGAGGCGCTGTGCCTGGACGTCCTTGGCGGGGTCGAGGCCGGCGGCGGTGAGCAGCCGGTTCGCGATCACCTCGGTGCCGGACTTGGGCGAGCCGGTGGAGATCTTCTTGCCCTTCATGTCGGCGACCGAGGTGATTCCCGAGTCGGCCCGGACGATCACCTGCGTGTAGTTGTCGTAGATCCGGGCGAGCGCCAGCACCGGCTGCGGCGAGCCGAAGGTGCCCTTGCCCTGCACCGCGTTGACCGCGGTGTCGAAGAGCGAGAAGGCGACGTCGTACTGGCCGGTGACGAGCTGTTCGATGTTCTGCACCGACGCGCCGGTCTCGGCGGCCGTGCCGGTGAGCTTGCCGTCGGTGGCGCCGGAGAGCTGGCCGGCCAGCGCGTTGCCGACCACGTAGTAGACCCCGGTGGCGTTGCCGGTGGCGATGCCGACCCGGGTGTCCTTGATGACCTTGCAGGTGATCTCGCTGGCGGCGTCGTCCGTCGCCGCCCCGTCCTGACGGCCCCCGCATCCGGCGGTGCCGGCCGCGACCAGGGCCAGCACCCCGACGCCCGCGGCGAACCGCACGTTGATCCGTCTCACAATGTCTCCTCCCGATGGTCCACCAGTTGAGCCGGCGCGCCGGCGGCCGGTCGGGCCGAGGCGCGTCGGAACAGCACGCCCGCCACCGTCAGCGCGGCCAGGACGGCCCCGACCGTGACGGGTACGGGCTCGAGCCAGAGCAGCACCAGCCCGGCGACCGCGCCGAGGATGCGCTCCGGCAGCCCGGCCGGCCCGACTCCGGGCAGCCAGCCGCCCGCCGCCACCGCCAGGAGGGTGACCCCGCACGCGGAGACCACCCCGGCCACCGCGATCCGTTCCAGCCCGCCGATGCCGAGCAGCCCGAGACCGGTCGGCGTGATCACGAAGGCGATCGGGATGAGGTACGCGGGCAGCGCGTACCGCAGGGTCTGCCACATGGTCGGGACCAGCCGGCCGCCGGTCAGCGCGGCGGCGGCCACCGCGGCGAGCGCGGTCGGCGGGGAGACCTCGGACAGCACCGCGAAGTAGAAGACGAACATCGCCGCGGCGGGCGCGGCGACGCCGAGGTTGAGCAGCGCCGGGCCGATGATCACCCAGCCGATCACGAAGGAGGCGGTGACCGGCACTGCCAGGCCGAGCAGGGTGAGCGCGACGGCGGCGAGCAGCGCGGTGAGCGCGAGCACCGCAGCCGGCTCGGAGCTGACCGCCTGCGCCCCGCTCACCAGCAGCGCGGCGGCCTGCGGGCCGAGGCCGGTCTTGGTGGTGGTGGCGGTGATGATGCCGGCCGCGGCGCAGACCGCGCTCACCGCCAGCACCCCGCGTACGCCGCCGCTGAGCGCCTCGACCACCCGGGCGGGGGTGAGTCGGTGCCGGCGGTCCAGGAAGGACAGCGCGGCGGCGAGCGCGGTGGCGATCACCACGGCCCGGATCGCCGAGGCCCCCGTGGCGAGCACCACGATGATCACGATGAGCGAGAGGAAGTGGTAGCCGAAGCGGGCCAGCAGCCGCCAGGCCGATCCGGTGGCGATCACCACGGGGCGTACCCCGGAGCGCCGGGCGTCGATCTCCACGGAGAGCAGGATGCCCAGGTAGTAGAGGATCGTCGGCACGGTGGCCCAGCCCAGGACCTGCAGGTACGACACGCCGAGGTACTCGGCGATGATGAAGGCCGCGGCGCCCAGCGTCGGCGGGGAGAGGATCGCGCCGACGCCCGCGGCGGCGAGCATGCCGCCGGCCCGCTCGGGCGGGTACCCGGCGCGGCGCAGGATGGGCCAGGTGACCGCGCCGATGCTGACCGTGGTGGCCGCGCCGGACCCGGAGACGGTGCCGAGCAGGAAGCCGGAGGCGACCGCGGTCCGCCCGGGAGCGGTCCGGGAGCGGCGGAACGCGGCGGCGGAGAGCTCCACGAAGAACCGGCCCGCCCCGGAGAGGTCCAGCACCGCCCCGTAGATGGTGAACAGCACGATGTACGAGGCGGCCACGTCCAGCGGGGTGCCGTAGAAGCCACTGTCGGAGTTGTAGAACGCGTCGACGAGCTGCCCGAAGTCGAGTCCGGCGTGGGCCACCGGCCAGGACTGCGGGAGCAGGCCGCCGTAGTAGCCGTAGCCGAGGAAGAGCAGGCAGACCGCCGGGAGGATCCAGCCGGTGGTCCGCCGGCACGCCTCCAGCAGCAGGAGCAGCAGCACGGTGCCCATCGCCACGTCCAGCGGGTCCAGCAGGCCCTGCCGGTCGAGGAACGCGTCGTACCCGCCGCCGCCCGCGCCGATGGTCACCGGCAACACCGGGTAGAGGCAGCTCACCAGAGCGGTGACGGCCAGCAGCCAGTCGACCGGGGTGGGCCCACGCCGCGCCGCCGGAACGGTCGCGCCCTGCCGGAGCAGGGGCGGCCGCAGCCCCGAGGGGTACGCCAGGAAGACCATCGGCAGCACGCCGGACAGGAAAATGATCAGGTAGTACTTGCTGCCCTGCGCGAGCGGAAAGAAGACCTGCCGGAGGGCGAGCAGCGCGATGGCGAGGGTGACCCCGGTAAACAGCAGCCCGACCGGTCCGGACAGAACCCGGCCCGGTTTCTCGTCCTCGAACTGGGCGGCGAGTTCCCGGGTGTCGTGGTGCGCGGCGACCGGCCCGTCGTCGGCCCAGACCGGGTCGCCGACAGCGCCCTCGTCGGGCGGTAGCGGCACCGGAGCGGACTCCACAGTGGACGCAGGCGTCGGCGCGCCGGTGGGTCGGGGCGTCGGAGGGGAGCCGTCGGGGGAACGAACGGGCGACACGAGGGGGCACGATACGCGAATCGCGTACATCATGGGAACATTGGCGATTGCGATTCCGCTACGTGACGAAATTCGTCCGGCAATTACTCAGCGCACGGCAATTCAGAGCGGCTCTCACAATGTTCGGAGGAAAGGTGCAGGTCACTTCTCAACTCAGGTGACGTCCGAAAACGATCTGTCCATGATGCCCGGTTGGTCCGGGCGGAGGGGCTCGCCGACGGCGATCGCGGAGCGTAACTGAAGTTACTCTGGGTGTTGATGGGGTGGGGGTGGCGGTTAACCGGTCGAGGCTGTCGGACCGGGCGGCTAGGGTCGGCCGGTGACCAGTGCTCAGCCACTCATCCAGGCGCGCGGGCTGGTGAAGCGGTTCGGCGGCTTCACCGCCGTCAACGGCATCGACGTCGAGGTACGTCCCGGTGAGGCGTTCGGCTTCCTCGGTCCCAACGGTGCAGGCAAGTCGTCCACGATGCGGATGATCGGCTGCATCTCCCCGCCCTCCGGGGGCGAGTTGCGCATCCTCGGCATGGACCCGGTCCGCGACGGGCCCGCGATCCGGGCTCGACTCGGCGTCTGCCCGCAGCTCGACAGCCTCGACCCGGAGCTCACCGTCCGGGAGAACCTCACCACCTACGCCCGCTACTTCGGCATTCCGCGCCGGGTGGCCCGCGAGCGGGCCGCCGAGCTGCTCGACTTCGTCCAGCTCGCCGAGCGGGCCGAGAGCAAGGTCGAGCCGCTCTCCGGCGGCATGAAGCGCCGGCTGACCATCGCCCGCGCGCTGGTCAACAACCCGGAGATCGTGCTGCTCGACGAGCCCACCACCGGGCTCGACCCGCAGGCCCGCCACCTGGTCTGGGAGCGGCTGTTCCGGCTCAAGCAGCAGGGCGTCACCCTGGTTCTCACCACGCACTACATGGACGAGGCCGAGCAGCTCTGCGACCGGCTGGTGGTGATGGACGGCGGCCGGATCGTGGCCGAGGGCTCGCCGCGCGCGCTGATCGAGGAGCACTCCACCCGGGAGGTGGTGGAGCTGCGCTTCGCCACCGAGTCGCAGGAGACGTTCGCCGGCAAACTGGACGGGCTGGGGGAGCGGATCGAGGTGCTGCCCGATCGGATCCTGCTCTACGTGGCCGACGGTGACGCGGCGGTCGCCGACGTGGCCGCGCGCGGGCTCGTCCCGGCCAGCGTCCTGGTCCGGCGCAGCAGCCTGGAGGACGTCTTCCTCCACCTCACCGGCCGCACCCTGGTGGACTGATCAGCGGGCCCTGGCCCAGGTGACGAAGCGCTCCGTCAGCCCGTGCGGGGCGACGCCGCCGTGCAGGGTGGCGAGGTCGGTCATGGCCTCGCCCAGGAGTGTGCCGAGGTAGACCAGCAGGGCGGTCCGGTCCTCACGGTACTCCCCGAGCAGCGCCAGCCGGGCCGGGGAGCACGGCCACGCGGCGCCGCACACCCGGCAGCGCCAGGACGGGCGCGCCGCCACATGCGGGCGGTAGCGAGGCATCAGCGCGTCCCCTCCCCGCCGCGACGCGGCGACGGCACCCCGTGACCGCCGTTCGCCCGCCACTCCTGCGCGCGGGTCAGTCGTCCCGGACGGCCGGGGCCGTCGACCGGGAAGACCTCCGTCGGGGCGTTCGCCCACGCCGGACGGTCGTCGGGCGTACGCCGGGGGAGCGGGGCGGGAGGAGCCGGGCGCGGGCAGCGCCAGAATTTGAGTCGCATGGGGTGGGCCTCCGTCGCAGTGGGATGGGGGTGCCTGCGGATCTCGTCGTGCGCAGGCACCCCCGGCCTGGTTCCGCCCGCCGTCCGATCCCGGGAGCGGTTCCGCTGCGTGACAGTCTGCTGAGGATCCGACTACGGTGGGAGGTCCCGCGCGCCGACGACCAGCGCGTATGGCGGCCCGTCCCAGGCGGTACGAAGATGTACGGAGGCTGTCCGTGGAACTGTCGTCCATGTTGGACCACTTCGCGGAGGAGCTGCGGCTCGCCCGGGCGACCAGCGGCATGTCCCAGACGGCGCTGGCCGAGGCGCTGAGCTATTCGGGCGCCCTGGTCGCCAAGGTGGAGACCTGCGAGCGGCGGCCGAGCCTCGACTTCGCCCGCCGCTGTGACAGCGTGTTCGGGGCGGAGGGCCGGTTCGAGCGCATCCAGCGCCGGATCAGCCGGGAGACGGTGGTGCCCTGGTTCCGCGACTGGGCCGGCATCGAGCAGGAGGCCACGGCACTGCGCTCGTTCGAGCCGCTCTATGTGCCGGGCCTGTTGCAGACCGAGGAGTACGCCCGCGCCATCCTGGTCGGTGCGGGGCTGTTCGCGGCGGATGAGATCGAACAGCAGGTGACCGCCCGGATCGACCGTCAGGGAGTGCTCACGCGCGACCGGCCGCCCCTGCTCACCGCGGTCATCGACGAGCACGTGCTGCGCCGCCGGATCGGCGGGTCGGAGGTGATGCGCCAGCAGCTCCGCCACCTGGTGAAGCTCGGCACCACCCTGCCCCGGGTCCGAATCCAGGTCGTGCCGCTCTCCGCCGGTGCGTACCCTGGCCTCGACGGCCCCTTCGTGATCGCCACCCTCCCGGGCGGGGAGGACATCATCTACCTGGAGGGACAGCGCCACGGCCAGGCGGTCGACCGAACCGACTTCATCCAGCAGATGGTCGAGGTGTGGGAGTCGATCCGGGCTGAGGCACTATCGCAGCAGCAGTCCCTCGACCTGATGGCGGAAGTGGCGGAGACATGGACCTGACCGGCGCCCGCTGGCGCAAGAGCACCCGCAGCAACGGCAGCGGCGGAAACTGCGTGGAGGTGGCCGACAACCTTCCCGGCGTGGTCGCCGTACGCGACTCCAAGGACCCGGCCGGGCCGGTGCTGGCCTTCGAGCCGGACGCCTGGCGCGCGTTCGTCGCCCGGGTTGCCGTGCGGCCCTAGCGTTCCGGATCGCCGCTGTGGCGCGTCGAGGCTGGCCGGGCATGCGTTGTCGGGGCCCTGTCACCGCCCGGCGGCGGTGACAGGGCCCCTTCGGGCGAGGCGGCGCGGTCAGTGTGAGTGGTGGTGCTCGTGCTCCTCGTCCGGGGTCGGCGTGCCGCAGTGCTCGGGCACGATCTCCCGGATCGCAGCCCGGTCCACCCAGTCGGTCACCCCGGTCCGGTTGATCCGGACCCGGGCGTGACCGTCGCGCAGGTCGAGCACGACCGCCTGCTCCCCGTTCGGCACCGTGCCGCCGTGGAACGGCACGGCGCAGGTCGGCGGCGGCCCCACCAGGTGCACGCCGCCGCGCAGGTGGAAGTCGTCCACCCAGCCGTCGGCGGACGGAGCCTCGACGGTGCTCACCCGCAGCCAGGTGCCGCGTACCTCGACCACCCGGGCCAGGGTGCCGTCGGGCACCTGTCCGGTCGACACCCCGCCGGTGGCCGGCAGGTTCCGCAGGGTCACCCGTTCGGCGGCGAGCAGGCCGTGGTCGTCCCGGCCGCTGATCAGCACCAGCCGGCCGTCCCCGGTGGCGGCCGGGGCCGGCCGTGCGGCTGCCGAGCCGCCGTTGGTGGCCGCCACCGTGCCGGCGGCGGCCACCAGCAGGGCCGCGCCGACGAGCGCGCCGGTCAGTCGCGGTGTCACGGGCAGGTGGTCGGGTTCGGGGTGCCCTTGGTGACGCTGGCGGAGATGCTGCCGCACCACGTCCCGCCGTCACCGCTGCGGTGGAAGACCTTGTCGTACTGGGTGGAGCCCAGCGACCAGCTGTAGCTGTCGTAGACCGTCTCCACCCCGTTGACGATCTTCAGGTACCGGACCGACTCCGCGCCGGTGTTGTTGAGGAAGCCGCTCGCGATGTCCATCACCCAGCGTCCGCCGGCCGGGATGGTGGTGCCGGCCGGGATCTGGCGGGGTGCCCCGCCGCCGCCCGCGAGGTCGTCGATGTACAGGCCGCCGAGGTCGATCGCCGAGGCGGTGGGGTTGTAGAGCTCGACCCACTCCGTACCGCCCGCCGAGGGGGCCATCAGCACCTCGTTGATCTTCACCTTCGTCGGGTCGCCGCCGCTGCCGCCCGTGCCGCCGCCGCTGCCGGTCCGGGTGGTGTACGTCCGGCTGCCCGCGTCGTAGTCCACGGTGAACCCGGTGCCGCCACCGGTGGTGGCCAGGTGCACGGTGCCGTTGTTGTTCAGCGTGCCGGCGTAGTTGATCGCCGCGCCCGTGGTGTCGGTCGTGTCGCACGGGTCATTGGCCAGGTAGATGTCGGCGCCGACCGAGCGGAACGCGTCGAGCGTCCGGTTGCCCGGGTGGCCGTAGGAGTTGGCGCCGCAGGAGATGAAGCCGACCTGCGGGGTGGTCGCCTGCAGGTAGGCGTCGGAAGACGAGTGCGCCGAGCCGTGGTGGTTGGCGCGCAGCGCGTTGACCGCGCCCATCCTGGTGGCCAGCAGCGCCTCGATGTTGTTGTACGTGTAGCCGTTGGCGCTGGTGGTGTATTCGCCGTCGCTGTCCCCGGCGGTGGCGTACACGAACGGGCCGAATGCGGTCCGGACGCCGATCGAGTAGTCGTTCTCGCTGGGCGGGGTGGCGTCGGCGGTGTGGTCGCCGCTGACCGGGGTCACCCCGTCGGTCTGCTTGACGTCCTTGCCGTTCGCCTCGACCACGGTGGACGTGACCCCGGTGCCCAGGTCGATCGAGGGCCACGCGACGGTGTTGGTGATCCGCTGGACCTTGCCCGCGATGTTGGCCCGGTCGGCCTGGCTGGCTGGCCCGTACAGCCAGCACATCCAGCGCACCGCCGTGGTGGAGGTGGTACCGGCGTTGTGATACGCGATCTCGTTGGTCGGCGTGGCCGAGGTGCCCGGATCGCAGTCGCCGTCGGTGTTGGCGTCGGACCAGGTGCCGCCGTCGTGGTCGTACAGGGTGCCGACAGTGAAGCCGAGCCCGCCGCCGGCGGTTGGGCTGAGTAGCTGGTAGAGGCCGTTGCCGTACCTGGTGGTGTCGTTCGGGTTGGCCGCGTAGCCGATGTGGTCCAGGTGGTGGTGGGAGGCCATCACGTAGTCGAGGTGCACCGGGCCGGAGGCGATGCCGCAGATGGCGCGGATCTGTGCGGCCACCTTGCCGGCGTTGGTGTTGGTGGTGGAGTTGTACGCGGTCTCCCCGAGGTCGATCAGCATGGTGCGGCCGCTCGGCCCGACGATGAGCTGGGAGTCGCCCTGCTCCACGTCGAACCAGTAGATGTTGAACTCGCCCGGTCGCCAGGTGCCGGCGGTGGAGCAGTGCGGGGCATCCGCGACGGCGGCCGACGCGGTGGGCGGGTTGACGAGCGCGGCGGTGGCCGCGACGAGGAGCCCCGCTGCCAGCAGCGGGAGGGAACGGGGACGGCGCACTTCTCTGGCCTCCTGGGCACTCGGTCTTCAGGACGCGATGGTTCACGTCGGGGCGGCACGTTCGCAGTGACAGATTTCGATAGCGTGAAGATCAGGCTTCGGGTCGGTAACGGTGGGTCGGCGATCGAGTGGGCAGGCCACGGCGGCACCTGACCGAAACTGCCGCGACGCGGTGGGTGGTGCGTCGTAGGGTGGCCGGCGGCCTGTCGTACCCGGGCGGTAGGAAGGCCGGGGTGGGCGGAGAGCGGGGGGTGGTCGCGGTGAGCGTGGCGGAGCGGGCCGGGGCGGCGGTGCCTCGGGTGCCGGCGCTGGCGGTGCTCGGGCACTACCTGGTCGGCTACCGGCGCACCTGGCGGGCCGGCGTCTTCTCGTCCTTCCTGCTGCCGGTGCTGACCGTGCTCGGGTTCGGCGTCGGCGTCGGGGCGTACGTGGACCGGGGCGTCGACGGGGTGCCCTACCTGGAGTGGCTGGTCCCCGGCCTGATCGCGTCCACCGCGCTCCAGGTCGCGGTGGCCGAGTCGACCTGGCCGGTGCACAGCAACTTCAAGTGGATCCGGACCTATCACGCGCAGGTCGCCGCGCCGCTGCGGGTCGGGGACATCGTGGGTGGCCACCTCGCCTTCGTGCTGTTCCGGGTGGTCAGCAGCGTGGTGGCGTTCCTGCTGGTGACGGCGCTGTTCGGGGCGCTGCGCTCGCCCTGGGCGCTGACCGTCCCGCTGGTGGTCCTACTGCTGGGCCTGGCGGTGGCCGCGCCGACCTTCGCGTTCAGTGCCGCCGTGCCGAGCGACAGTTACCTGGCCCTGCTGTTCCGGTTCGCGGTGATCCCGATGACGCTGTTCGCCGGTGTGTTCTTCCCAGTGGAGCAGTTGCCCGGGGGGCTGCGCCAGTTGGCGTACGTGACTCCGCTCTGGCACGGCGTGGACCTGTGCCGCGCCGCGACGCTGGGGGTGGCTCCGCAGTGGTCCGTGACCGGTCACCTGCTCTACCTCGCCGCCTGGTCCGCCGCAGGCTGGCTGCTGGCTCGGCGCGTGTTCCGCCGCTCGCTCGTCGTCTAGGGGAGGATGTTCGTGGTCGGTCTGGTCCTGCCCCGGCTGGTCAGCTTCGAGGGGGCGCCGCGGCGCGCCGCCTCGGTGGCCGAGCGCAACCTCACCGCGCTGAAGAGCGCGTACTGGCTGGTGCTGCTCTCCGGCTTCCTGGAGCCGGTGCTCTACCTCTTCTCGATCGGCGTCGGGGTGGGGGCGCTGGTCGGCGATCTCACCCTGCCGACCGGGCAGGTGGTGTCCTACGCGGCGTTCGTGGCCCCGGCCATGCTGGCCTCGTCGGCGATGAGCGGCGCGCTCTCGGAGACCACCTTCAACTTCTTCGGGAAGATGAAGTACATGAAGCTGTACGACGGGGTCATCGCGACCCCGGTGCAGCCGTTCGAGATCGCCCTCGGTGAGCTGGGCTGGGCGATGATCCGGGGCAGCCTCTACTCGGCCGCCTTCCTGATGATCATGGTGGCGATGGACCTGACCAGTGCGGCGCGGGCGGCCATCGCGTTCCCGGCCGCGGTGCTGGTCGGCTTCGCGTTCGGCGCGCTCGGTATGACGGTCTCCACCCTCCTGCGGAGCTGGCAGGACTTCGACCTGATGGGCTCGGCGCAGTTCACCCTCTTCCTCTTCTCCGGCACGTTCGTCCCGGCCGAGGCGTATCCGGCGGTGCTGCGCTGGATGGTCGAGGTGACCCCGCTCTACCGGTCGGTGCATCTGGTCCGGGCCATCTGCGTGGGGGCGTCCGGCTGGTCCTGGCTGCTCGACGTGGCGTACCTGGTGGTGCTGACCGTCGGGATGCTGGCGGTGGCCTCCCGCCGGATGAGCCGGTTGCTCTACCGGTAGGTGGTTATCCGGCCTGGTCGTCGGGGCATGTCACGGGGGACGCCGACGACGAGGGAGGGGCGATGGCCGCCGACGAGTCTTCCGCCCGGGAGGGGCACGACCGGGACGGGCACGCCCGGAGCGGACCCGAGCGGCACCAGCCGGTCGGGCCGGACGACGGGCCGCGGAGCCCGACCGAGCTGTCGGGCGCCGGGTGGGTCGCGACGCTCAAGCGCACGGTCAGGGAGTTCCAGGAGGACCGCCTGACCGACTGGGCCGCCGCGCTGACCTACTACGGCGTGCTGTCGATCTTCCCGGGCCTGCTGGTGCTCGTCTCGCTGCTCGGTCTGCTCGGCGACCGGGCCACCCAGGGGGTCAAGGACACCGTCGGCCAGGCGGTGCCGGAGGAGAACATCCGCACCATCATCGAGGCGGCGATCGATCAGGCGGGCCGGTCCGGTGGGCTGGCCAGCATCGCCGCGATCATCGGTCTGGTCGCGGCCTTCTGGTCCGCCTCCGGGTACGTCGGCGCCTTCATGCGCGCCTCCAACAGCATCTACGACGTGCCGGAGGGACGGCCGGTCTGGAAGACCCTGCCGATCCGGCTCGGCGTCACCGCCGCCATCGGCGTACTGCTGCTGGCCAGCGCGGTGATCGTGGTCTTCACCGGCGGCCTGGCGGAGCAGGCGGGCAGCGCCATCGGGCTCGGCGCGACCGCCGTGACGGTGTGGAACGTGGTCAAGTGGCCGGTGCTGCTGGTGCTGGTCAGCCTGATGTTCGCGATCCTCTACTGGGCCTCGCCGAACGCCCGCCAGGGCGGTTTCCGCTGGGTCAGCCCCGGCGGCCTGCTGGCCGTGGTGATCTGGGTGGTGATCTCCGGCCTCTTCGCGGTCTACGTCGGCAACTTCGCCTCGTACAACAAGACCTACGGCGCGCTGGCCGGCGTGATCATCTTCCTGGTGTGGCTCTGGCTGAGCAACGTCGCCATCCTGCTCGGCGCGGAGTTCGACGCCGAGCTGGAGCGCGGCCGGGCGATCGCGGCGGGGCACTCCGCCGAGGCGGAGCCGTATGTCGAGCTGCGCGACGACCGCAAGCTGAAGAAGAAGCACAACTCGGCCATCCGCCGCTGACCGGTTCGACCCGTGCCGCCCCCGCCGCGTCTCCGCGCCGGGGGTGGCGCGTTTTTCTTGATCCACTCCTGCTTTTGCTCAGATTGACAAAAGTTTGGATCGGATGTGCCGAAGCTATGGACATGCTGCCCCGAAGCCTCCTACTGTGTCGGACACGACACATCGCCATTGCGTCGATGTGAACGACTCCGATGCGGAGGTGAGTCCCGGTGCGGACGGTGGACCCCCTGCACGTACAGCTCCTGCGACTGCTGCGGGACCAGGGCGCGGTTTCCCGCGCCGAACTCGGCGACCGGTTGCAGATGCCCCGCCCGCGCCTCCTCGCCGAGCTGGAGCGCCTCGTCGGCCTCGGCTACGTCGCCGAGGCCGGGCTGGCCGCCTCCCGGGGCGGGCGGCGCTCCACTCTGGTCGAGCTGAGCCCGCGCCTGCGCTTCGCCGCGGTGGACCTGGGCGCCAGCTCGATCGACGTGGAGGTGGTCAACGGCCGGCTGGAGCCGGTGGCCGCCTACACCGAGCCGGCCGACATCCGGTCCGGGCCGAAGGTGACCCTCCAGCGGGTCAACGAGCTGCTGCACAAGGCCAAGGTGGACGGGGCGTACGAGCGGCTCGACGCGGTCGGTATCGGCGTGCCGGGGCCGGTGAGTTTCCGGGACGGGGTGCCGGTCTCGCCGCCGATCATGCCGGGCTGGGACCGTTTCCCCGTCCGCGAGCTGCTGACCCGGGAGCACGGCTGCCCGGCGGTGGTCGACAACGACGTGAACATCATGGCGATCGGCGAGCGGCACGGCGGGGTCGCGCACTCGGTGGACGACTTCCTCCTCATCAAGATCGGCACCGGCATCGGCTGCGGCATCTACCTCAACGGGCAGGTCTACCGGGGCACCGACGGGTGCGCCGGCGACATCGGCCACATCCAGGTCGACCCGAACGGTCCGATGTGCTCCTGCGGGAACCTCGGCTGCCTGGAGGCCGTCTTCAGCGGCGCGGCACTGGCCCGGGAGGCCACCGTCGCGGCCCGCGCCGAGGTCTCCCCGGCGCTCGCCGAGCGGCTGGCGGCCCGGGGCGCGGTGACCGCGCTGGACGTGGCGCAGGGGGCGGCCGAGGGGGACGTCACCTGCATCCAGCTCATCCGGGACGGCGGCCGGCGGGTGGGCAGCGTGCTGGCCGGGCTGGTCAGCTTCACCAACCCGTCGATGATCGTGATCGGCGGCGGACTGGCCCAGCTCGGCCACATCCTGCTCGCCGAGATCCGCAGCGTGGTCTACCGCCGCTCGCTGCCGCTGGCCACCGGCAACCTGCCGGTCGTCCTCTCCGAGCTGGGGCCGCGCGCGGGGGTGGCCGGCGCCGCGGTGCTCGCCAGCGACCTGGCCTTCGGGGAGGCGGCGTGAGCACGGGCGAGGTGGTGCTGCGCCTCACCGACGTGGTCAAGACGTTCCCCGGCGTACGGGCGCTGGACGGGGTGCAGCTGGAGGTGCGGGCCGGCGAGGTGCACTGCCTGCTCGGGCAGAACGGCGCCGGCAAGTCCACCCTGATCAAGGTGCTCGCCGGGGTGCACCGGCCCGACTCCGGCGAGGTGCGGTGGCGCGGCCAACCCGCCACCTTCGCCAACCCGCAGGCCGCGATGCGGGCCGGGATCGCCACCATCTACCAGGAACTCGACCTGGTCGAGGACCTGTCGGTGGCGGAGAACGCCTTCCTCGGCCACGAGCCGCGCCGGCTCGGCTTCGTCCGCCGCGGCCACATGGCCCGGCGCACCCGGCAGATCCTGGCCCGGCTCGGCCACCCGGAGATCCCACCCGGCCGGCTGGTCCGGCACCTGCCCGCCGCCGGCAAGCAGATCGTCAGCATGGCCCGGGCGCTCTCCCACCGGGCCCGACTGATCATCATGGACGAGCCGAGCGCCGTGCTCGCCCACGACGAGGTGGGCAACCTGTTCCGGATCATCCGGGAACTCACCGCGCAGGGCATCGCGGTCATCTACATCTCGCACCGGTTGGAGGAGATCCGGGAGATCGGCGACCGGGTCACCGTACTCAAGGACGGCCGGACCACGGCGGCGGACCTGCCGGCCCGCGACACCCCGACCCGCGACCTGGTCGCCCGGATGACCGGCCGGACCATCGAGTACGTCTTCCCGGACCGCCCGGCCGACGAGCGTCCCGGCCCGGAGTTGCTGCGGGTGGACGGGCTGACCCGGCACGGCGAGTTCGCCGGCGTGTCGCTGAACGTGCGAGCCGGGGAGATCGTCGGCATCGCCGGCCTGGTCGGTTCGGGCCGGTCCGAGCTGCTGGAGACCATCTACGGCGCGCGCCGGGCACAGGCCGGCACGGTCCGGATGGGCGGCCGCACGCTGCGCCCGGGCAGCGTGGGCGCGGCGGTGAAGGCCGGCATGGGGATGGCCCCGGAGGAACGCAAGAGTCAGGCGCTGCTGCTCGGCGAGCCGATCTACCGCAACGTCACGCTGGCCACCTTCGGCCGGTACGCGCGCCTCGGCTTCACCGACACCGGCCGGGAACGGGCCGAGGCGGATCGGATCGCCGACTCGCTCGAACTGCGTCCCCGCGACGTACGCCGCCCGGTGCGCACCCTCTCCGGCGGCAACCAGCAGAAGGTGGTGGTCGGCCGGTGGCTGCTCGGGGACACCCGGCTGCTGCTGCTCGACGAGCCGACCCGCGGCGTCGACGTGGGCGCCCGGGCCGAGCTGTACCAGGTGATCCGGGAGTTGGCCGCGCGCGGCGTCGGGGTGCTGCTGGTCTCCAGCGAGGTGCCCGAGGTGCTCGGCCTGGCCGACCGGGTGCTGGTGATGCGGGAGGGCCGGGTGGTCCGGGAGGCCCCGGCCGGCGATCTCGACGAGAACACCGTGCTCGACCTCGTCATGGCGGGGTCCCTGATGGAAGGCGAGGCGGCATGAGCGAGATGACACCCACCGCGGCGCCGGACCGGGCGGCGGGGCTGCCGGCCCAGTCGCCGCCGGTCGACCCGGCCGAGACGGCGCAGGCCGACGCGCCGGCCCGGCTCTCCTGGTGGCGCGGCGACGGCGGGGAGGGCGCCCGGCGCAACCTCGGCCTGCTGGCGACCCTGGTGGTGCTGGTCGTCATCGGGGTGCTCACCCGGCCCGACCTCTACGGCAACGCGAGCTGGGTGTGGGGCAACACCCTCACCATTCTCAAGCTCGCCTCGGTGGTCGGCGTGGTCACCGTCGGGATGACCTTCGTGATCATCGGTGGCGGGATCGACCTGTCGGTCGGCGCGATCGTGGCGCTCGCCGGGGTCTGGTGCACCACGGTCGCCACCCAGAGCTACGGCGCCGGCGGCATGATCTTCAGCGCGCTGACCGTCGGGCTCGGCGTCGGCGTGGTCAACGGCCTGCTGATCTCGTACGGGCGGCTGGTGCCGTTCATCGCCACGCTGGCCATGATGGTCGCCGCCCGCGGTCTGGCGGCCGAGATCTCCGACAAGCAGACCCAGGTCTCGAACAACACCTTCATCAACGGCATCGCCAGCACGGACGTACTCGGCATCCCGCTGCTCGTCTACATCCTCGCCGCGGTGGTCGTGGCCGGCTGGGTGCTGCTCAACCGGACCACCTTCGGCCGCCGTACGGTGGCCGTCGGCGGCAACCCGGAGGCGGCCCGGCTCGCCGGCATCAACGTCCGCCGGCACACGCTGCTGCTCTACGCGCTCTCCGGCCTCTGCTGCGGCATCGCCGCGGTCATGCTGACCGCACAGGCCACCTCCGCCCAGGCGGCGATGGCGAACCTCTACGAGCTGGACGCGATCGCCGCCGCGATCATCGGCGGCACGCTGCTCAGCGGCGGGCGGGGCACCATCATCGGTTCCCTGCTCGGGGTAATCATCTTCTCCACCATCACCAACCTCTTCGCCATCAACGGCCTCTCCACGGAGGCCCAGAACATGGTCAAGGGCGGCATCATCGTCGCCGCCGTCCTGGTCCAGCAGGTGCAGTTCCGCAGCCTCACCCAGTTCCTCGCCCGTAACCGGGCCACCACCACCTGATCCCACCGGTCGCGCCAGGCCGCCGTCGCACCGACGGTGGTCCGGCCCACCGCACCCGAAAACCAGCCCACCACATCCTCCAGGAGGCCGTCATGACAACGCAGGGTCGCGACCTGTCGCGCCGCCGGCTGCTCTTCGGCGGGGCCGCGCTCGGTGCCGGCGCGCTGCTCGCCGGCTGCACCAGCAACGAGCAGGCACCCACCGCCGCGCAGACCAAGGCCGCGGCGACCGGCGGCAACAGCGAGCCGGGCAAGAAGGTGACCATCGGCTTCTCCGCCCCGGCCGCCGACCACGGCTGGATCGCCGCCATCACCAACAACGCCAAGGCGCAGGCCGGGGCGTACTCGGACGTGGAACTCAAGTCGGTGGAGGCCGGCGCGGACGCGGCGGCCCAGCGCGCGGCGCTGTCCACCCTGCTCTCCCAGAAGCCCGACGTGATCGTGCTGCTGCCGCACGACGGCAAGGAGCTCAACGCGTTCGGTCTGGAGGCGATGAAGGCCGGCGTCCCGGTGGTCAACCTGGACCGGGCCTTCCCCGACGCGCGGGCCTACCGGCTCCAGATCAAGGGCGACAACTACGGCATGGGGGTGGCCGCCGCCACCTACATCGCCGAGCAGCTCAAGGCCAACGGCGTCAGCAACCCGGTCATCGGGGAGATCCCCGGCATCGACTCGCTGGAGCTGACCCAGGA
The DNA here is from genome assembly GCF_047200535.1 of Micromonospora mangrovicola. NCBI lineage: Bacteria > Bacillati > Actinomycetota > Actinomycetes > Micromonosporales > Micromonosporaceae > Micromonospora > Micromonospora mangrovicola. Next base: position 27,652 of record NZ_JBJZOG010000060.1, read on the forward strand.
ACGCTCGAAGGGCTTCGCCGACACCCTCGCCTCGTACGGGCTGAAGGTGGCCAACCGCCGCCCGGCGGAGTTCACCGCCGACTCCGGCCAGCAGGCCGCCACCGGCCTGTTCCAGGCGCTGCCCAAGATGGACGCCCTCTGGAACCACGACGACGACCAGGGCATCGGCGTCCTCGCCGCGGTCAACCAGGCCAACCGCAAGGAGTTCTTCATGGTCGGCGGCGCCGGCTCGAAGAAGGCCATGGAGGACATCGCGGCCGACAACACCGTCCTGAAGGCGACCGTCACCTACAGCCCCTCGATGGCCTCCTCGGCCATCTCGCTGGCCCGGCTCATCGGGCAGAACAAGGGGATGTCCGACCTGGTGGAGCTCCAGGTGCCCAAGGAAATCGTGCTCGCCTCCGAGACGATCACCAAGGAGAACGCGAGCGACTACCTGAAGCTCGGGTTCTGACACACGGGGGGAGACCCACCTTGTCCACTCACGACAACCTCCTGCGGGTCGGCATGGTCGGCTACGCGTTCATGGGCGCCGCGCACTCCCAGGCGTGGCGCACCGTGAACCGGGTGTACGACCTGCCGGCGCGGGTCCGGATGGCGCTCGTCTGCGGCCGAGACGGCGGGAAGGTGGCCGAGGCCGCCGGCCGGCTCGGCTGGGAGGGGCACACCACGGACTGGCGCCGGCTTGTCGAGTCCGACGAGATCGACGTGGTCGACATCTGCACGCCAGGGGACAGTCACTGCGAGATCGCCCTCGCCGCGCTGGCCGCCGGCAAGCACGTGCTCTGCGAGAAGCCGCTCGCCAACACCGTCGCGGAGGCCCGGGAGATGGCGGCCGCCGCCGCCCGCGCCCGGTCCGCCGGGGTGCGCGCGATGTGCGGGTTCAACTACCGCCGGGTGCCCGCGGTCACCATGATGCGGCAGCTCGTCGCCGACGGGCGGCTCGGCGAGATCCGGCACGTCCGTGCGGTGTACCTGCAGGACTGGATCGTCGATCCGCAGTTCCCGCTGGTCTGGCGGTTGCAGAAGGACAAGGCAGGCTCCGGCGCGCTGGGTGACATCGGCGCGCACATCATCGACCTCACGCAGTACGTCACCGGCCAACGGATCACCGCGGTCAGCGCGGCGGTCGAGACCTTCGTCAAGGAACGGCCGTTGCCGGCCGGGTCGAGCGGCCTGGCCGCCCAGGCCGACGGCAACGGCCGGACGACGGGCCAGGTCACCGTGGACGACGCGGCGGTCTTCCTGGCCCGGCTCGACGGCGGGGCGCTCGCCACGTACGAGGCGAGCCGGTTCGCCACCGGCCGCAAGAACGCGCTCCGGGTGGAGATCAACGGATCGCTCGGCTCGGTGGTGTTCGACCTGGAACGCCTCAACGAGCTGGAGTTCTACGACGCCGCCCGGCCCGCCGCCGAGCAGGGCTTCACCCGGATCCTGGTGACCGAGGCGGAGCATCCGTACATGTCGGCCTGGTGGCCGCCCGGCCACATCATCGGCTACGAGCACTCCTTCACCCACGAGATGCGCGACTTCGTCGAGGCGGTCGCCACCGGCACCGACCCGACGCCGTCCTTCACCGACGCGTTACAGGTCCAGCTCGTGCTGGACGCGGTGACCCGCTCGGCGGAGCTGGCCGCGTGGACGGAGGTGGAGCCGGCGCTGGCCGAACTGGCCGCCTGACCCGACGCGGCGCCCACCGGTGCCGCCCGACCAGCTTCCCGGAGCCGACCGGCGAGGGCCCGCCGTGGTTGCGCCCCGCGGCGGGGACGAGGTCGACCTCGGGGAAGCGTGCCGCCGGAACCCTCCGGCCGGCACGACCAGCACGGCCGTCCGGTGCGGCCGGACCGGGATTCCCCGGCCGCACCGGCGGGCCGACCGGACGACGGGGAGGAAGCACGATGCGTACGGGTGTCTGGCTGGTGGGAGCGCGCGGCTCGGTCGCGACCACCAGCATCGTCGGGGTGCTGGCCCTGCGGGCCGGGCTCACCGGTCCGACCGGCTGTGTCACCGAGCTGCCGGAGCTGCGCGGCCCGGCGCTGCCCGCCTTCACCGACCTCGTCCTGGGCGGCCACGACGTGGTCGCCACCCCGCTGGCCAAACGCGTCGAGGCGCTCGCCGCCGCCGGAGTGCTGCCCGGCCGGCTGGTCGACGCCCTCGCCGGCGAGCTGGCCGGCGTCGAGGAGGAGCTGCGGCCCGCCCCGGTCGGGGGGACCCAGGCGGACCGGATCGACGCCGTGGCCCGCGACCTGACCGAGTTCCGCGAACGGCACCGGCTGGACCGGGTGGTGGTGGTCAACGTCTCCGCCACCGAACCGGTCGTGGCCGTGCAGCCGGCCCATCACGACCTCCCCGCGCTGCGGGACGCGCTGGCCGGTCCCGCCGACGTGCTGCCGCCCAGCTCGGCGTACGCGTACGCGGCGTTCACCGCCGGCTGCCCGTACGTGGACTTCACGCCGTCCACCGGGGCGCGGCTGCCCGCCCTGGCGGAGCTCGCCGCCGACCGCGGCCTGCCGTACGCCGGGCACGACGGCAAGACCGGGGAGACCCTGGTCAAGTCGGTGCTCGCGCCGATGTTCGCGATGCGACACCTCGCCGTGCGCTCCTGGTCCGGGGTGAACCTGCTCGGCGGCGGCGACGGCGCCACGCTCGCCGAGCCGGCCGCGAACGCCGCCAAGGTGGCCAGCAAACAGCGGGTGCTCGGGGAGACCCTCGGCTACGTGCCGGAGGGCGACACCCGGATCGACCACGTTGCGGAGCTGGGCGACTTCAAGACCGCGTGGGACCTGGTCACCTTCGCCGGCTTCCTCGGCACCGGGATGCGGATGGAGTTCACCTGGCACGGCTGCGACTCGGCGCTCGCCGCCCCGCTGGTACTCGACCTGGCCCGGCTCACCGCCGCCGCGCACGCCGCCGGGCGGACCGGGTCGCTGACCGAACTGGCCTTCTTCTTCAAGGACGGGCTCGGCGCACCCACCCACGCGCTGGCCGACCAGTGGACCCTGCTCCGCGAGTTCGTCGCCGGCCTGCACGCCGGGGTGGCCCGATGACCCGCCTCGCCGACCTCGCCGAGCTGGTCCGGGCGCCGGCCGCGCTCTCCGTACCGGGGGACGTGCTGGCCGGCGCGGCGGCGGCCGGCGCCCTGGACCGGCGTACGCCCGCGCTGGCCGGGGCGTCGGTGCTGCTCTACTGGGCCGGCATGGCCGGCAACGACTGGGCCGACCGGCGGCTGGACGCGGTCGAACGCCCCGAGCGGCCGATCCCGTCCGGCCGGGTCCGGCCGGCCGCCGCGCTCGGCGTCGCCGCCGGCCTCACCGCCGCCGGGCTGGCCCTCGCCACCGCCGCGGGGGGCCGCCGGGCCGCCGCCGTGGCGGTCCCGCTCGCCGCGGCGATCTGGGGATACGACCTGCTCGCCAAGGACACCGCCGCCGGCCCCGCCGTGATGGCCGCCTGCCGGGGGCTGGACGTGCTGCTCGGTGCGACCCCGGCGCGCGGCGGTCGGGCCCGCGGCGGACGTCCGCCGGGCAGCGCCGGCCGGGCGACCACGGCGGGACACGGGCTGCTCCGGGCGCTGCCGGCGGCGCTGACCGTGGCCGCGCACACCTGGACCGTCACCGCGCTGTCCCGGCGCGAGGTCGCCGGCGCGGACCGGCGACTGCCCCGCGCCACCCTGGCCGGCACCGCCCTCGTCGCGGCCACCGCCCTGGGCCGCGCCGACCCGGTCCCGGCGGCGCTCGCCGCCGGCTACGCCACCCGCTACGGGGCCGCTCAGGCCCGGGTGATCGCCGACCCGTCGCCGCCCCGGGTGCGGGCCGCCGTCGGCGCGGGCATCACCGGGCTGCCCGCGTTACAGGGCGCGCTGACCGCCCGGGCGGGGGCCCGGCTGCTCGGCCTCGCCGTCGCCGGGGCCGCGCCGCTCGGCCACCGGCTGGCCCGACTGATCTCCCCGACATGACCGCCCCGCCCGCCCTCGGGCCCGCCGCCCTGCGCCTCGGGTACGGGACCAACGGCTTCGCCAACCACCGCCTCACCGACGCGCTCGCGGTCCTGGCCGACCTCGGTTACGACGGCGTCGCGCTCACCCTGGACCACGACCACCTGGACCCGTTCGCGCCCGACCTGGCCCGCCGGGTCGCCGCCGTCGCCGGCCGGCTCGGCGCCCTGGGGCTCGGGGTGGTGGTCGAGACCGGGGCCCGGTACCTGCTCGACCCGTGGCACAAGCACGCGCCGACGCTGCTGCACGACGACCCGGCGCCCCGGATCGAACTCCTCCGCCGGGCCGTCCGGATCGGCGCCGACCTGGGCGCGGAGGCGGTCTCCTTCTGGGCCGGCGTACGCCCGCCGCGGGTGCCGGAGCCCGCCGCCCGGGACCGCCTGGTCGCCGGCTGCGCCGCGGTGTGCGCCGAGGCCGAGGCGGCCGGCGTCCAGCTCGGCTTCGAGCCCGAGCCGGGAATGCTGGTCGAGGACGTCGCCGGCTGGCGGTGGCTGCGGGACGCGCTCGGCGCGCCACCCCGGTTCGGGATCACCCTCGATATCGGACACTGTCGCTGCCTGGAGCCGGCGCCGGTGCCCGACTGCGTGGCGGCGGTCGCCGAGCACCTGGTCAACGTGCAGATCGACGACATGCGCCGGGGCGTGCACGAGCACCTGGAGTTCGGCGCCGGTGAGATCGACTTCCCGCCGGTGCTGCGCGCCCTGGCCGACGCCGGCTACCGCGGTCTGGTCGCGGTGGAACTGCCCCGGCACTCGCACGCCGCGCCCGCCGTCGCCGCCCGCTCGCTCGACTTCCTGCGCACCGCCGCCCGGACGGCCGCCGGCACCGGGCGGCCGGGCCAGGAGCCCACCTCCGCCACGCCGCCTCCGCTCTGCGGCAGCGGAGGCGACACGTCCGGGCCGCGAGTGTTGCCGGGGGTGCAGCAGAGCAAAGGCGGTGGCTGACCACCTGCCATCCGGCTGGAAAGGGGAGACGGCATGACACCTGACCGACTGCGCGCCGCGCTGCGCGGCGTACCCGATCCGCAGTGGCTGGACGCGGCCGTGCGCCGCGTCGCCACCGAGCCCGACGCGATCGCGCGGCTGTTCGCCGCCGCCGCCCGGCGGTGCGGTCGGGGGCCGCTGCCCGACCAGCCCGGCTGGACCGTCGACGAAGCCGCCCGGGCGCTGCTGCTCACCGTGCTCCCCGGCGACCACGCGTCCGTGGCCGACTCGCTCTACCGGCACGGCGACGCGGCCGAGAAGCGGGCCGTGCTGCGCGCCCTGCCGCTGCTGCCGATCGGGGCCGAGTGCGTGCCGCTGCTGCACGACGCGATCCGCACCAACGACACCCGGCTGGTCGCCGCCGCGCTCGGCCCGTACGCCCGGCACCTGGAGCAGGCGGCCTGGCGGCAGGCCGTGCTGAAGTGCGTCTTCACCGGCGTGCCGCTCGCCGTCGTCGACGACCTGACCGGGCGGGCGGACGGCGAGCTGGCGGCGATGCTCGCCGCGCTCGCCGCCGAACGGCACGCGGCCGGGCGGAGCATGCCCGCCGACGCCACCGACCTGCTCGACCGGCTGGGCGCCGGCTCGCAGCCCACCACCGCCAGGGAGGCGTGATGCGCATCTTCGACCCGCACATCCACATGACGTCCCGGACCACCGACGACTACGAGCGGATGGCCGCCGCCGGGGTACGCGCGGTGGTCGAGCCGGCGTTCTGGCTCGGCCAGCCGCGCACCAGCGTCGCCTCCTTCGTCGACTACTTCGACTCCCTGGTCGGCTGGGAGCCGTTCCGGGCCGGACAGTTCGGCGTGCGGCACCACGCCACCGTGGCGCTGAACCCGAAGGAGGCCAACGACCCGCGGTGCCGGCCCGTGCTCGACCTGCTGCCGCGCTACCTGGACAAGGACGGCGTGGTCGCGGTCGGCGAGATCGGGTACGACTCGATGACCCCGGCCGAGGACGCCGCCTTCGCCGGGCAGCTCGCCCTGGCCGTCGCGCACGACCTGCCCGCCCTGGTGCACACCCCGCACCGGGACAAGGCGCGCGGGGTCGAGCGCACCCTGGCGGTGGTGGCCGAGGCCGGCATCGCCCCCGGCCGGGTGCTGGTCGACCACCTCAACGAGGTCACCGTGAAGCTGGTCCGGGACACCGGCTGCTGGCTGGGCTTCTCCATCTACCCGGAGACGAAGATGTCGCCGCCGCGGATGGTCGAGCTGCTGAGGACGTACGGGACCGAGCGGATGCTGGTCAACTCGGCCGCCGACTGGGGGCGCTCCGACCCGCTGCTCACCCGGGCCACCGGGGAGGCGATGCTGCTCGCCGGCTTCTCCGAGGACGACGTCGACCGGGTGCTGTGGCGCAACCCGGTCGAGTTCTACGGCCAGTCCGGGCGGCTGGACCTCACCGACCTGGACGCCCCCGCCCCCACCTTCGCCGGCAACTCCATCCTGCGCGGGGGCGAGTGATGCGGCTCCGGCACGCCGACGGCAGCACCGTCCACCTGGGCTACTGCACCAACGTCCACCCGGCCGAGGACCTGGCTGGTGTCCTCGCCCAGCTCGACGCGTACGCGGTCGAGGTCCGGCGGGCGCTCGACGCCGACCTGCTCGGCCTGGGACTCTGGCTGGCCGCCCCGGTCGCCGCGGAGCTGGCCGCCGACCCGGTCGCCCGCCGCCGGCTCCGGCGCGAGCTGACCGTACGCGGGCTCGAGGTGGTCACCCTCAACGGCTTCCCGTACGCGGCCTTCCAGGCCCCGGTGGTGAAGGGCGCGGTCTACCACCCGGACTGGACCACCCCGCAGCGGCTCGGGTACACGCTGAACCTGGCCCGGGTGCTGGCCGACCTGCTCCCCGACGACGTGGCTCGGGGCTCGGTCTCCACCCTGCCGCTGGCCTGGCGTACGCCCTGGGACGCAGGCCGGGCCGACGCCGCCCGGCACCGCCTCGACGAGCTGGCCGCCGGCCTCGCAGCGGTGGAACGGGAGACCGGCCGGACCGTCCGGGTCGGCTTCGAGCCGGAACCGGGCTGTCTGGTGGAGTCGACGGGACAGGCAGGCGCGGTATTGTCAGACATGGATACCGATCGGCTCGGGATCTGCCTCGACCTGGCGCACCTCGCCTGCGCCTGGGAGGAGCCGGCCGGGGCGCTGGCCCGGCTGCGGGCCGCCGGACTGCCGGTGGTCAAGGTGCAGGTCTCCGCCGCCCTCGCGGCCGCCGACCCGGCCGGATCCGCCGAGGCGCTGCGCCGCTGGGCCGAGCCGCGCTTCCTGCACCAGACCCGGGCCGGGGGCGGCGCGGGTGCCGCCGATCCGGCCCACCCGGCGTACGCGGCCGACGACCTGGACGCCGCCCTCGACGCGCACCTGCCCGGGCCGTGGCGGGTGCACTACCACGTGCCGTTGCACGCCCCGCCCGAGCCGCCGCTGACGTCCACCCTGCCGGTGCTACGGGCCGCACTCGCCGCGCTGTACGCCGGACCGGTCGCCGGCTGCGACCACCTCGACGTCGAGACGTACACCTGGGGGGTGCTGCCGGCGGCGCGGCGGCCGCGCACCGACGCGGAGCTGGCCGCCGGGATCGCCGCCGAGCTGAGCTTCACCCGCGACGAGCTGGTCGGCCTCGGGCTGGCCCGGGCCGCGGGGGTGCCGGCATGAGCCGGCGGCTGGTGGTGCTCGACGTGGTGGGCCTGACCCCGCGGCTGCTGGCGCACATGCCCCGGCTGCGCGCGGTCGCCGAGGCCGGGTTCGCCGCCGAGCTGGGCACCGTGCTGCCCGCGGTCACCTGCTCGGCGCAGTCCACCTTCCTCACCGGTGAACCGCCGTCCGGGCACGGCATCGTCGGCAACGGCTGGTACTTCCGCGACCTCGGGGAGGTGCTGCTCTGGCGGCAGCACAACGCGCTGGTCGGCGGGGAGAAGCTGTGGCAGGCGGCCCGCCGGGTCGAGCCCGGCTACCGGGTCGCCAACGTCTGCTGGTGGTACGCGATGGGCGCGGACGTGGACTGGACGGTCACGCCGCGCCCGGTGTATCACGCCGACGGGCGCAAGGAACCGGACTGCTGGACCGACCCGCCCGAGCTGCACGACGTGCTCACCGACGCGCTGGGCACCTTTCCGCTCTTCACCTACTGGGGGCCGGGCGCCGGACTGCCCTCGTCCCGGTGGATCTGCCGGGCCGCCGAGCGGATCCTCGCCGACCACGCCCCGGACCTGACCCTGGTCTACGTGCCGCACCTCGACTACGACCTGCAACGCTTCGGGCCGTCCGCACCGGAGGCCGCCGCCGCCGCGGCGGAGCTGGACGCGGTGCTCGCGCCACTGCTCGACGCGGCCCGGGCAGGCGGCGCCACGGTGGTGGCGCTCTCCGAGTACGGCATCACCGACGTCTCCCGGCCGGTCGACGTCAACCGCCTGCTGCGGGCGGAGGGGCTGCTGCGGGTCTACACCCAGGCCGGCATGGAGTACCTGGACCCGTGGACGTCGCGGGCGTTCGCGGTCGCCGACCACCAGGTGGCGCACGTCTACGTGAAGGACCCGGCGGACGTGCCGGCGGTGGCGAAGCTCTGCGCGGCGCTGCCCGGGGTGGCCGAGGTGCTGGACGCCGCCGGCCAGGCCGGGTACGGGCTGGACCACGCCCGCTCCGGCGAGCTGGTGCTGGTGGCCGAGCCCGACGCCTGGTTCACCTACTACTACTGGCTCGACGACGCCCGCGCGCCGGACTTCGCCCGGCTCGTGGAGATCCACCGCAAGCCGGGTTACGACCCGGCCGAGCTGTTCTTCGAACCCGCGTCGCCGGTGGCCGCGAAGCGGCGGGCGGCGGTGGCGCTGGCCCGCAAGAAGCTCGGCCTGCGATACCTGATGAGCGTGGTCGGGCTGGACGCCGGGGCGCGGGCGGTCCGCGGCTCGCACGGCCGGCTGCCCGCCGACCCGGCCGACGGGCCGGTGCTGCTCTGCTCCGACCCCGCCGCGGCCCGGGACCGGGTCGCCGCCACCGACGTGAAGGCACTGCTGCTCCAGCTCGCCGGACTGGCCTCGGAGGCGCCATGACCATCACCGTCGTCCCGACCGACCCGACCCTGCTGCGGGACCGCTTCGACGCCGCGCTCGCCGCGTTCCTGCGCGAGCGGCGGCCGGGCCGGTCGGACGACGGGACACCGGCCGTGCACGCCGTGCTCCGCCGGTTCGTCCTCGCGGGTGGCAAGCGGCTGCGGCCGCTCTTCTGCTATTGGGGTTGGCGGGGCCTCGGCGGCCCCGACGGCCAGCCGATCGTGGTCGCGGCGGCGGCGCTGGAGCTGTTCCACGCCTTCGCCCTGATCCACGACGACATCCTCGACGGCAGCGACCGCCGGCGCGGGGAGCCCTCGGTGCACCGGATCTTCGCCGACCTGCACGTCCGGTCCGGCTGGCGCGGCGATCCCGAGGCGTACGGCCGGGACGCGGCCCTGCTCTGCGGCGACCTCTGCGCCACCTGGTCGGGGCAGATGTTCCACGGCTGCGGCCTCGACGACGAGCGGATCCGCCGGGGACACGTCCTCTTCACCCGGATGCGGGCCGAGGTGATCGCGGGCGAGTACCTGGACGTGGCGGGCGCCGCGGGGGCGGGTTCGGTGGCCGACGCCCTTACCGTGATCCGGTTGAAGACGGCCCGCTACACGGTGACCCGGCCGGTGCAGATCGGCGCGGCCCTGGCCGGCGCGGACCCGGAGGTGGTGGCGGCGTTGGCGGACTTCGGCGACCCGCTCGGCGAGGCGTTCCAGCTCCGCGACGACCTGCTCGGCGTCTTCGGCGACCCGGCGGTCACCGGTAAGTCCAACCTGGACGACCTGCGGGAGGGGAAGTCGACGGTGCTGCTGGCGCTGGCCCGGGCCGGTGCCGACCCGGCCGGGGCGGACCGGCTGCGGGCGCTGGTCGGCGACCCGGGGCTGGACCAGGCGGGCGCCGACGAGGTCCGCGGAATCATCGAGGCGACGGGATCCCGGGCGGCGGTGGAACGGATGATCCGGGCGCGGGCCGACGCCGCGCTGGCCGCGCTGGGCGGTCTGCCGCTGACCGAACCGGCCCGGGCCGCCCTGGCGCACCTGGCGGCCCGGGCGGTGGACCGGCGACACTGACGACGCTCTTCCGCGCCGGCCCGGCCCGACCGTAGAGTGGGGGACGGCGACCGCGAGGTGGCCGGTGACCCGCCGGGAGGCGCAGCCCGACGGGTCCAGGCGCGACCGCGCCCACCGGTGCTCCGACCAACGTCGCCCCGCACCCGGTCGCCCTCGCCCCGGTCCGCTACGGAATCCCCCATCACGACAGGGGAGAAGGACAATGGCGCGACCCATCACGCTCTTCACCGGCCAGTGGGCCGATCTTCCGTTCGACGAGGTCTGCCGGCTCGCCGCCGAGTGGGGCTACGACGGCTTGGAGATCGCCTGCTGGGGCGACCACTTCGAGGTCGACAAGGCGCTCGCCGACGACTCGTACGTGGACCGGAAGCGGGCCATCCTCGCCAAGCACAACCTTCAGGTCTTCGCCATCTCCAACCACCTGGTCGGGCAGGCGGTCTGCGACCACCCGATCGACGAGCGGCACCAGGACATCCTCCCGGCCCGGATCTGGGGCGACGGTGAGCCGGAGGGGGTGCGCCGGCGCGCCGCGGAGGAGTTGAAGGCCACCGCACGGGCGGCGGCGAAGCTCGGCGTACGGACCGTCGTCGGCTTCACCGGCTCGTCGATCTGGCACACCCTGGCGATGTTCCCGCCGGTGCCGCCGGCCATGATCGAGCGCGGCTACCAGGACTTCGCGGACCGGTGGAACCCGATCCTCGACGTCTTCGACGAGGTGGGGGTGCGCTTCGCCCACGAGGTGCACCCGAGCGAGATCGCGTACGACTACTGGACCACGAAGCGGACCCTGGAGGCGATCGGCCACCGGCCGGCGTTCGGGCTGAACTGGGACCCGTCGCACTTCGTCTGGCAGGAGTTGGACCCGGTCAACTTCATCTTCGACTTCGCCGACCGGATCTACCACGTCGACTGCAAGGACGCGAAGGTCCGGACCGGCGACGGCCGGCGCGGCCGGCTCTCCTCCCACCTGCCCTGGGCGGACCTGCGGCGCGGTTGGGACTTCGTCTCCACCGGGCACGGTGACGTGCCGTGGGAGGACTGCTTCCGCGCGTTGAACGCGATCGGATACGACGGCCCGATCTCGATCGAGTGGGAGGATGCCGGCATGGACCGCCTGGTCGGCGCGCCCGAGGCGCTCCAGTTCGTCCGGCGACTCGCCTTCGATGCTCCGGCGGCGGCGTTCGACGCCGCGTTCAGCAGCAGCCGGGACTGAGCTTGCGGCCGGCTACGAACTTGATGACGTGAACGACTCACCGCCGGTCGCCCGCCGCCGACGCCGGTCCGCCGGTCCGCCGTCCGCCGTCCGCCGGTTCGCCGTCCGCCGGTTCGCCGTCCGCCGGTCCGCCTAGCCGACCCGGCAGCCCGACTGCCCTGGCCGACCTGGCCGACCTGGCCGACCTGGCCGACCTGGCAGACCTGTCTGGCCTTGGCCGACCTGGCCCACCTGGCAGGCCCGGGCCGACCCGGCCGGCGCGGCCGCTCGGTGATTCACCTGCGTCATCAAGTTCGTAGCCTCCGGATAGGTGGCCTGCCTTCGGCACGGTCACGGCCTGTGCCGGACGGGGCGGGTGCCGGAGTACGCGGTCCTTCACCGATGCACCCGGCCGATGCACCCGGCCGGTGCACCACGTCGGTGCGGCCGGTGCGGCGCGGGTGCTGGATTTGGTGGTCCTTCGCCGGCCCGGCTGCGGCCCGCGTGGTCGGGTCGGGCGCGCGGGCCGGGGGCGGGCCGGTACCGGATCGCGTGGCCCGGCCACCGCCCG
>NZ_JBJZOG010000061.1:0-37199 GCF_047200535.1 Micromonospora mangrovicola
ACGGCCGTTTCCGGGTCGTTCGTCCCGTCCCGTGGCCGACGGTCCCGCTCCGCCGCGCCGCCGCCCCCGGACACGGACGGGTGGAATCGCAGGAATAACCCCGGTCAGCCGGGTATCCGTGCGGTCCAACGTCTCAAGGGGGGGAAAGCATGTTGGGAATCAAACGCCTGGGCCTGGTGGCCGCCCTGGTGCTCGTCGGGCTGGCACCCGCTGCGGCGGCGCAGGCGGCGGCCCAGCCGTCGACGCAGGACACCCAGTACCTGCAGGCGCTGCACCAGGTGAACCTGTTCGAAATCACCGCGGGTAACCTGGCCCAGCAGAAGGGCCAGAACAAGCAGGTCAAGGACCTCGGCAAGCAGTTCGTGACGGACCACACCCAGCTGGACCAGACGGTGCAGAGCACCGCTCAGCAGCTGAACGTGCAGTTGCCGTCCGAGCCGACCAGTGACCAGCAGAAGGTCATCAGCAGGCTGAACAACCTCAGCGGCAACCAGTTCGACAAGGAGTGGGTGACCGCCCAGTTGGCCGGCCACGTCCAGGCCATCCAGGCGACACAGACCGAGATCTCGCAGGGCTCCGAGCAGTCGGTGGTCCAGCTGGCCCAGGACGCCCTGCCGGTCCTCCAGGCGCACTACGACGCGCTGGTGGCCCTGGCCCAGACCCTGGGCGTCCCCATCCCGCAGACCAGCGCCAGCGGTACGCCCAGCCCGGGCGGCACCACGACGCCGGCTCCGGGCGGGACCGAATCCCCGGCTCCGGGTGGCACCACCGAGGAGCCCGCCCCGGGCACCACGGAGACCCCGGAACCCAGCCAGAGCTGACGCAGTACGGCTGACGACGGCCGGTCCGTCCCTCGGGGCGGGCCGGCCGTCGTGCGTACCCCGGTCAGTCGGCGTTGGCCAGCCCGATCGCGAACGCCTCCTCCAGGTCGTGCTGGGAGTACGCCCGGAACGCGATGTGCGACTCGGTGTTGAGCACGCCCGGCACCTTGGAGATGCTGCCGGCGATGACCTGGGCGATCTGCTCGAAATCGCGGACCCGCACCATGGCGATCAGGTCGACGTGGCCGGCCACCGAGTAGACCTCGCTGACGCCGGGCAGGTTGGCCAGGGTCTCGGCCACCTCGGGAATGGAGTCGGTGGCGCAGTCGATCAGCACGATCGCGGTGATCACGGGACGTTTCTCCGTTCGTCGGCGTCGTCGCCCATGCTAGAGGCTGCGCCGGTCACGCCGTCCCCGGCCGGCCGATCCGGCCCGCCGGGACGGTCACGTGGTCGCCGGCGCGGATCGCGTCGGTGAGGCGTTCGTCCGGGCCCACCGTGGCGCCGGGCCAGACCACCACCCGGGTGACCTCGCCACGGACCTGCGCGCCCGGACCGACCACTGCCCGGTGGGCCCGCCCGGTCACCGTGGCGGTCGGGTCGACCAGGCTGCCGTCGCCGGCGGCGTGCAGGTTGGCCGCCAGGTAGTCGGCCGGGGTGCCGGTGTCGTAGAAGACGCCGGGGTAGGGCACCACCTCCAGCGCGCCGGCCGCCTCCGCCGGCCGCCACACCGCCCGGACCAGGTCGCCGAAGGTGGCCGGCAGGTCCCGGACCAGCCGCCACGGCAGCAGCGAGAACCCGACGAAGCGGTGGCCGTCGAAGGTGCCGGGGGCCGCCGGGTCGTCGGCCGGCTGGCCGAGCAGGCGTACGGTCCGCCCGTCCCAGCCGTCCAGCAGGGCCGCCACGTCCGGCCCGGGCGGGGCGTCCGGATCCGCCAGGTACGCGTCGGCGTTGCCGACCAGCACCCCTCGCCCGGCGATCCAGTCCCGCAGGTTGCCCAGCCCGCCCGCGGTGCCGAGCGGGTCGCCCGGCTCCACCGACAGGTGGGTCCGGGCGCCGACGTGCGCGACCACCTGCTCGCCCAGGTAGCAGGCGTTGACCCCGACCCGGTCCGGGCCGGTCAGGCCGAGCCCGGCGAGGCGGGCCAGGGCCCGGTCGAGCAGCGGCACGTTGCCCACCGGGCAGAGCGCCTTGGGCACCCGCTCGGTCAGCGGGCGGAGCCGGGTGCCCTCGCCGGCGGCGAGCACCACCGCGCAGACGTCCACCTCCGCCCGCCAACGGTGACCCGCTGCGCCCGCACCCGTCGGAACCGGCGCTCTGCCGCCACCGCCCGGGTTGCCGCCACCGCCCGGGTTGCCGCCACCGCCCGGGCGGTCCGGCCGGGGCGGGCCGCCGGGGCCCTCCCGGCGGGCGGGGCCGGGCAGGTCGGCCGGGCGGTCCGGATCGGCGAGGCCGAGCGGACCGGTACGGCCGGGCGGGGCGTCGGGGCCGCTGGGGCGCTCCCCACCGGCCGGGCCGGTGCCGGCGCGACCGGTCGGGCCCGCGGGGCGGCGGGGGCCGGCCGGCCCGGTGGCGCGCGCTGCGCCACCGGGGCGGCGGGGGCCGGGGCCGGTCACGCGTCCGGCGTCGCCGGCTTGACCTCGCCGGCGCGCGGTCCGATGCCGTAGTGGGCGAGCAGGTTGGCCGTGGCCCGGCTCAGCCGGGGCAGGTCGTCCAGCGGGTGCCAGGCCGCCTCGAAGACCTCGGCGCCGTCCACCGCCAACTCGGTCGTCGAGGCCGGCACCTCGGTCTCGAAGACCACGTCCACCCAGCCCTGGGCGTGCACCACCGCGTTGGGCACCGCCGGGCGGAGCCGGTCGGGAGAGAGCCGGATGCCGGACTCCTCGCGCAGCTCCCGGGCCGCGCCGACCACCGGGGCCTCGGCGCGCTGCAGCAGGCCGGCCGGCAGGGTCCAGCTGTAGCCGGGGGGTTGGCGCAGCAGCAGGATCCGCCCCGCGCCGTCGGCCTCCGTGTCGCGGACCAGGACCACTGCGCCGACGATGTACTTCGGGACGGCGAGCCGCACCAGCCGCCGTCGCAGCGGCACCGGGAGGCGGTAGAAGATGCGGTAGCCGAGGGCCCGTCCGGTGGCACGCGCGCGGGGGATCATGCCTGTAAGGCTAGTGGCCGGGCGGCCGGGCCGCCCTGGCGGCGCTCGCCTACTGACGGTGGTCGACGAGATCGATCAGCTGTTCGACCACGGCGTCCGGCTCGACCGCCCGGTCGAAGACCGCCACCAGCAGGGTCTCCAGGTCGGGGTAGCCGAGTTCCTCGGAGAGCCGCAGCAACGGCAGGTCGCTGGCCAGCCCGCGGTTGTGCTTGCGCAGCGCCAGGCCGATGCTGGCCCGGCCGAGGCGTACCTTGTCGGCGATCGAGATGCCCGGCTCGGTGTGCTCGGCGAACCAGCGGTTGATCTGCATCTGGGCGTGCGGCGACTTGACGAAGCCCAGCCACTCCCGGCGCGGCCCGCGCGGCGCGACGTCAGCCTCGAAGCCGCTCTCCGCGTCGCTCTCGGTGAAGATCTCCACCACGTCGCCTTCCTCCAGTTCGGAGGAGAGCGGGGCCAGCCGCCCGTTGATCCGCGCGGCGAGGCAGTGGTCGCCCCGCTCGGTGCCCAGCTCGTACGCGAGGTCGACCGGGGTCGCGCCGGCCGGCAGAACGATCTGCCGGCCGTCGGCGACCACCTGGATCTGCGCCTCCGCCAGGTCGCAGCGCAGCGACGCCATGAACTGGGTCGGGTCGACGGTCTCCTGCTCCCAGTCGAGCACCCGGCGCAGCCAGGCCAGCTCGTCGGCCCGGTCGGCGGCGCGCCCCGCGGCCGGCGGGAAGCGGTAGTGGGCGGCGACGCCGTACTCGGCGGAGCGGTGCATCGCCGCGGTGCGGATCAGCACCTCGACCGTGCGGTCCTGCGGGCCGCAGACGCTGGTGTGCAGCGACCGGTAGAGGTTGTTCTTGGGGGAGGCGATGAAGTCCTTGAACCGGCCCGGCACCGGGCGCCAGAGCCCGTGCACCGCACCGAGCGCGGCGTAGCAGTCGGTTGCCGGACCGTCCACCACGATCGCAATGCGGGGCAGGTCGTACGGGGCGGAGTGGTCGCCCGCGACGGTGTCCTTCCAGATCGAGTAGAGGTGCCGCGGCCGCGGGGACACCTGCGCGTCGACCCGGTTGCGCCGCAACGCCACCTTCGTCCTCGCCACCACGTCGTCCAGGTACGCGTCCCAGCCGGGCCGGTCGTGCACGTGCCGGGCGATCCGGGCGTGCTCCTCGGGCTGCAGGTGCAGCAGCACCACGTCGTCCAGTTCCCGTTTCAGCGTCTGGATGCCGAGCCGGTCGCAGAGCGGGACGAGCACCTCGAGGGTCTTCCGGGCGATCCGCTCCCGGGAGGCGGCGGAGCGTACGCCGAGAGTGCGCATGTTGTGCAGCCGGTCGGCCAGCTTGATGATCAGCACCCGGACGTCCTTGCCGGCCGCGACGATCATCTTGCGGACGGTCTCCGCCTCGGCGGCCTTGCCGTAGAACGCCTTGTCGAACTTGGTCACCCCGTCGACCAGGTGGGTCACCTCGCGGCCGAAGTCCTCCTTGAGGGCCTGCAGGGTGTAGCGGGTGTCCTCCACCGTGTCATGCAGCAGCGCGGCGACCAGGGTGGTGGTGTCCATGCCGAGGTCGGCGCAGATCTGGGCGACGGCGAGCGGATGGGTGATGTACGGCTCGCCGCTCTTGCGGAACTGCCCACGGTGCATGTTCTCGGCGATCGTGTACGCCCGTCTCAGCACCGAGGCTTCGGCATTGGCGTGGATGCCCCGGTGGGTGCGGACCAGCGCGGTGACCGGGTCGCTGTCGGTGGCGGGCCAGGTGAGCAGGGCGCGCAGCCGCCGGGCCAGCGGCAGCTCGCCGGGCTGGGTCGGCAGGGCGCCACCCAGGGCGGCGCCGCGTCCGGCGTCGACGTCCACCTGGGACACCTCCTCACCCCGGCCCCCGGGCCGCCGGGACCGGCGACCGGGAGCAGGCCCGCGAAACGGGCAGGACTGCACTTCTCTAACAGCCTAAGCGAGTTGACGTAGTCCGATCGGACACTTGGTCATGAGCGTTCGGTCGAGAGTTGGTGGGACGCGCCGTTTTCCGCCTTCGTCAGGAGGGCGCGGAACCGCCCCGCGCCGGTGGTCGGGGACGCCCAGCCGGAGGAGGCCTCCACCAGCCGGGTCTCCGGCCGTTCCAACCAGGACAGGATGCGTTCGGTCTCCTCGGCCGAGGCCGCCGGCACCGGGCCGTGCCCGGGCAGCACCGTCTCGGCGGTGGCCCGGATCGCGTCGATGGTCGGTCGAGGGTGGACACCGGGCGGGGAGACGCCGGCACCGGCCAGCCGGCCGTACCGGACCAGAGCCAGCTCCCAGCCGCCCCGGGCGGCCGGGCGGGCGGCGGCCAGTTCGGCGATCCCGGTCAGCGCGGCCAGCCGCTGCATCCGGACCGCCGCGCGCAGCACCGCGGCCAGCCGGCTGCGCACCACTGCGGCCTCCTCGTACCGCTGGGCCCGGGAAAGCACGTCGATCCGGACGAGCAGGGCGTCCACCACCACCTGCGGGTCGCTGGTGGTGGCGGTGCGGAACGGCGTGGCGGCGCGGTGCTCGTACTCCTCGGGGGTGATCCGGTGCTCGCAGGGTGCCGGGCAACGACCCAGCTCGGCCAGCGCGCAGGCCGGCGTGGTGGTGCGCCGGGAGAGCCGGTGCGTGCACTGCCGCAGCTGCACCGCGTCGTGGAAGCCGGCGGCGGCCAGCTCGGCGGCCTGCTTCGAGCGGAACGGGCCGAGGTAGGCGGTGTCGGCGGGGGAGAGGTCCCGCACGATCGACAGCCGGGGGTACGCCTCGTCGGTCAGCTTCAGCCAGACCTGCCGCTCCGGGTACTTGGAGCGCCGGTTGTACGGCGGCGCGTGGGCGGCGATCAGTCGCAGCTCGCGAACCTCCGCCTCCAGCGAGTGGGCGCACTCGACGGCCTCCACCCGCTCGGCGGCGGCCAGCATCTCCGAGATCCGGGCCCGCTTCTCGCCCGCGGTGAAGTAGCTGCGCACCCGGGTCGCGACGTCGCCGGAGGTGCCGACGTAGAGCGGCCGGTCGTCGGCGGCCCGGAAGATGTAGACCCCGGGCACCTTGGGCAGCCCGTCGGCCAGGTGCCGCTTGCGGCGCTGGGTGGGGGTGACCGCCCTGGCGAACTCGATCGCCTCACCGATCGTGTCCACCCGGTGCCCGCCGAGCCGGCCGATCAGCCCGTGCAGCACGTCGACGGTGGCCTTGGCGTCGTCGAGCGCCCGGTGCGTCGGCTGGGTGGCGGTGCGGAAGTAGGCGGCCAGGGTGCCCAGCTTGCGGTTCGGCACCTCGTCGCGGGTGAGCACCCGGCGGGCCAGCGCGGCGGTGTCCAGCACCCGTGGGTTGGGCCAGCGGTAGCCGTGCCGGGCGCAGGCCGCCTTGAGGAAGCCGACGTCGTACGGGGCGTTGTGGGCGACCAGCACGGCGTCGGAGATGAACTCCAGGAAACTCGGCAGCACCTGCTCGATCGGCGGGGCGGGCAGCAGCATGGCCTGGGTGATCCCGGTCAGCACGGTGATGAACGGCGGAATCGGCACGCCCGGGTTGACCAGGGTGGCGAGCACCCCCAGCTCCTCGCCGCCGCGGACCTTCACCGCGCCGATCTCGGTGATGCCGCCCCCGTCCGGCGCGCCGCCGGTGGTCTCCAGGTCGACCACCACGAAGGTGGTCGCATAGAGCGGCAGGGCGGGGTCGACCCCGCCGTCCGCCGCCCCGTCCAGGCCGGCCAGCGTCTCCTGGACGTACTCCGCTCGCGTCACCCGCGGCACGGTAACGGCCGGGTCCGACACTCCTGCCCCAGCCGTCGCACCCGTTACCACGGGGGTAGGATGAGAGATCGGCTCACTCACCGGGCGGTGGGCCCGTTCGGGGTGGGAGACTTGCCACATGCCCCTCACCGAGCCGCACGACGACCATTTCTCCGAGGAGGAGAAGTCGGTGGTCGCCGCGCACGCCGTCGGTGAGACCCTGGACACTCCGGGTGCGGACGCCCCCGGCGGGGAGACCGACGCCGACGCCGGCGCGACCGCCGTGCCCGAGCCGGAGCCCAGCCTGCCCGAGCCGGTCCGGCAGCGGATCGTGACGCTGACCGCCGCCGTGCTGCCCGGCCTGCCCGCCGACGAGGTGCCGGTCCCGCTGCGGCGGGTGGCCAAGTTCGCCCCCAACCGGCGCGCCCGGCTCGGCGCCCCGGCCATCGCCGCCCAACTCACCGCCGACCCGCTCTTCCGGCAGCGGGTCACCGCCCGGGTGCTGGCCGACGCCGGTGACCTGGGCGCGGCCGTCGTCGAGGGGACCGCCCCGGGCGCCGCCGACCCGGTCGAGGTGGCTGCCCTGGCCTACCTGGCCCGGCCTCCGGGCTGGCGGGACCTGATCGAGGCGAGCGGCGCCGCGGTCCGGGCCGAGGCGGACAGCGCGGTCGTCGCCGAACTGGTCCGGGAGGCCGAGCAGCGGGCCACCCGCGCCGAGCACGACCGGGCGGTGGCCCGGGTCGAGGCGGACAAGCTCCGTGACGAGCTGGCCCGGGTCCGGGAGGAGCTGGGGCAGCTGCGCGAGGAGGCTCGACAGCTCACCCGTACGCTGCGGGAGACCCAGGCCCGGGAGCGCAAGGCCACCGAGATGCTCGCCACGGAGCGCGGTCGGGCCGCCCGGGCGGCGGCCGACGCCGACGCCGAGCTGCGGCGGGCGCGGGCCCGGCTGGCGGAGGCGGAGGCGGCGGCGGGGGTGGCCCGGGCCAGCGCCAAGGAGGCCCGCTCGGTCGACGACGCGAAGCTGTGGCTGCTGCTGGAGACCATCGGGCAGGCCGCGGTCGGGCTGCGCCGTGAGCTGGCCCTGGACCCGGTCGACCGGATGCCCGCCGACTTCGTCGCCGACGCCTTCGCCGACCAGTCGGCCACCACCCAGGCCGGTGCGGCCGCCCGCGCCCGCGACACCGACGACCCGGCCCGGCTCGATCAGCTCCTCGCGTTGCCGAAGGCGCACCTCGTGGTGGACGGCTACAACGTCACCAAGCGGGGCTTCGGTGACATGTCCCTGGAACAGCAGCGCAAACGGTTGATCAGCGGGCTGGGCGGGATCGCGGCGCAGACCGGGGACGAGGTCACCGTGGTCTTCGACGGCGCCGAGCGGATCCACGGGCTGCCGCCCGCGCCGCGTGGCGTGCGGGTGCTCTTCTCCCGCAAGGGGGAGACCGCCGACGAGCTGATCCGCCGGCTGGTCCGGGCCGAGCCCGCGGGGCGGCCGGTGGTCGTGGTCTCCTCCGACCGGGAGGTGGCCGACGGGGTACGCCGGCACGGGGCGTACCCGCTGGGCGCGGATTCCCTGCTGCGCCGGCTCGCCCGTTCCTGATGATCTGATTCGGGGCGGCTGCTGCCTCGTTGTCCGGTTCTGTCACACCCCTGGCCTAGCGTCGTGGTGACCGACGGTGGCCGGAGGTGTTCCGTCCGCCACCGGCGACGCGTCAGGAGGCGTTGATGCTCATCGACTGCGACACCTGCGGGATCCGCGGCGGCGGCTGTTCCGGCTGCCTGGTGACCGCGCTGCTCGACACCGGCTCGCCGGCGGCCGCTCCCGGCCCGGCCGAGCACCGGGCGATCGAGGTGTTCGCCCGGGCCGGCTTCGAGGTGGAGGTGCTGCCGCCCCCGTCCGCCCGGCCCGCCCGCCGGTCGACCCGCCGCCGGGTCGCCTGACCCGGGCCCGGTCCGCCCCGGGCCCCCGTCCGCCCCCGGCCCGGTCCGCCCCCACCTGATCGACTCAGGTTGCGGAGAGTCGGGGTCTCGCTCCCGCCGGTTGCCCCGACCTGCCGCAACTGGAGTGGACCTTCGCGGCGTCGCCGGCCGGGGGCGGCACCGGAGCCGCGGCGGGTGCGTCGGGCAATAGGATGGGCGCTCACGGCGGGAGGAGCGGGATGAAACGGGTACGGCGTGACGGCGAGGGAGCGCGGTGAGCCCGCGTGGCTGGGCGGTGCTGACCCTGGCCGGGCTCGCTGTCGCGCTGATCGTCGCCGGCGCGCTGCTGATCCCGTGGCACCGCCCACCGGCGCCCCGCGCCGACCAGCTGGCCGCGCTGCGTTCCCTGCCGGTCGACCAGGTGGCCCGCGGGCGGGCGTTCCACGGCGCGCTGCGCCCGGCCGCGTGGTCGGCGCTCGCCGTCGGCCTGGTGGTGGCGCTGGTGCTCGGGCTCACCCCGCTCGGCGCCCGCCTGGTGGCGCTCGCCGGCCGGCCCTTCGGCGACCACTGGCTGGCCCAGGCGGTGCTCGGTGGGCTGGCCGTGCTGCTCCTCGCCGACCTGCTCACCCTGCCCTTCGCCGCCTGGCGGCAGACCGTGCTCACCCGGTACGGCCTGAGCACCCAGGGCTGGGACGGCTGGGCGGTCGACCTGCTCAAGTCGTACGCGGTCAGCGCGATCATCGGCGCACTCGTGCCGCTCGGCTTCTACTCCGTCGTCCGGCTCGCCCCGCGCTGGTGGTGGGCGTTCGGCGCGGCCGGCGCCGCCCTGCTGGTGGTGCTGCTGTCGTTCGTGCTGCCGGTGCTGGTCGAACCGGTGTTCAACCGGTTCACCCCGATGGAGGCCGGCCCGCTGCGGACCGAGCTGGTGAGCATGGCCGCCCGGGACGGGGTGCCGGTACGCGACGTGTTGGTCGCCGACGCCTCCCGGCGGACCCGGGCGGTCAACGCGTACGTCTCCGGGCTGGGACCGACCCGGCGGGTGGTGGTCTACGACACCCTGCTGCGCGAGGCCACCCCGGAGGAGGTGACCAGCGTCGTCGCGCACGAGCTCGGGCACGCGCGGGACCGGGACGTGTGGACCGGCACGCTCACCGGGGCGCTCGGTGCCGCCCTCGCCGTGGTGGCCCTCTACCTGATCGGCTCCTGGACGCCGGTGCTGCGGCTGGCCGGGGTCGACTCCGTCGCCCAGCCGAGGGCGTTCCCGCTGCTGATCGCCCTGGTCACCGTCGCCGGGCTGGTGGCCACCCCGGTGCAGGCCCTGGTGTCCCGACGGATCGAGGCCCGCGCCGACGCGCACGCGCTCGCCCTGACCGGCGACCCGGTCACCTTCGAGGCGATGCAGCGCCGCCTGGCCGGGGTGAACCTGGCCGACCCGGACCCGCCCCGCTGGGAGTACCTCTGGTCGGCGTCCCACCCGTCCACCGTGGAGCGGATGGCCGCCGCCCGCGCCTACGCCAGGGAGATCGGCAGATGAGCCGGACCTTGCTGATCACCAACGACTTCCCGCCCCGCCCCGGCGGCATCCAGTCCTTCGTGCACAACCTCGCCGTCCGCCAGCCCCCGGGCTCGGTGGTGGTGTACGCGTCGAGCTGGCGGGGCGCCGCCAAGTTCGACGCCGACCAGCCCTTCGAGGTGGTCCGGGAGCGCACCAAGGTGCTGCTGCCCACCCCGCTGATCGCCCGCCGCGCGGCGAAGCTGGCCCGGGCGTACGGCTGCGACACGGTGTGGTTCGGCGCGGCAGCCCCGCTCGGGCTGCTCGCGGCCGGGCTGCGCCGGCGAACCGGGATCCGGCGCGCGGTGGCGCTCACCCACGGCCACGAGGCCGGCTGGGCGGCGCTGCCCGGTGCCCGGTCCGCGCTGCGCCGGATCGGCCGGGGCCTGGACGTCACCACCTACCTCGGCGAGTACACCCGGGTCCGGCTGGCCCGGGTGCTGGACGGGGTGACCGAGCTGCGCCGGCTCGCTCCCGGCGTCGACGTGGACGCCTACCACCCGTCCGTTGACGGGGAGCGGGTGCGGCTGCGCCTGGGGTTGGCCGACCGGCCGGTGGTGGTCTGTGTCTCCCGGCTGGTGCCGCGCAAGGGGCAGGACATGCTCATCCGGGCGATGCCGGAGATCCGGCGCCGGGTGCCGGACGCGGCGCTGCTCGTCGTGGGCGGCGGGCCGTACCGGGCGTCGCTGGAGAAGCTGGCCCGGCAGACCGGCGTGGAACGGGAGGTGGTCTTCACCGGCTCGGTGCCGGCGGCCGAGCTGCCCGCCCACTACGCCGCCGGTGACGTGTACGCCATGCCCTGCCGCACCCGCAACCGTGGCCTCGACGTCGAAGGGCTGGGGATCGTCTACCTGGAGGCCAGCGCGACCGGGCTGCCGGTGGTGGCCGGTGACTCCGGCGGCGCGCCGGACGCGGTCCGCGAGGGGGAGACCGGGTACGTGGTCCGGGGTCGGGACGTGGCCCAGCTCGCCGACCGGGTGGCCACCCTGCTCGCCGACCGGGATCTGGCCCGCCAGTTCGGCGCGGCCGGCCGGGCCTGGGTGGAGCGGGAGTGGCGCTGGGAGACCCAGGCCGAGCGGATGGCCGACCTGCTCGCCGGCTGAGCCACCCGCGCCGACGGGCCGGCTGGGCAAGATCGCGCCCCGACCAGGACGTGGTGGCCTCGGCCTGCCGTCGGGGCCACCCCCTCCACGATCGAGCGTGATCTTCAGCGCGCCCGGCCGGCCAGGGCGTGGGCGGCGGTCAGGTGCGGGCAAGGGCGGGCGCGGTCGGCGTGGTCGACCGCGGCGCCCGGCGGGACAGCCGTCCCGGCCACCAGGTGCGGGCGCCCAGATCCAGGGTCAGCGCCGGGATCAGCAGGCTGCGGACCAGGAGCGTGTCGAGCAGGATGCCGACGGCCACGATCACACCCATCTGCACCGACGGCACCAGCGGCAGCACCAGCAGGGCGCCGAAGGTGGCCGCGAGCACCACGCCCGCGCTGGTGATCACCCCACCGGTGACGGTCAACGCGCGCAGCACACCCGGCCGGTGCCCGATCAGCGCGGCCTCCTCCCGGGCCCGGGTCATCAGGAAGATGGTGTAGTCCACCCCGAGCGCCACCAGGAACAGGAACGCCTGCAACGGGACCCCGAGGAACAGCCTCGGGTGGCCCAGCGCGTCGAGCAGCAGTCCGGCGGCGCCCATCGCGGCCGCGTACGACAGCACCACGCTCGCCATCAGCAGCACCGGCGCGACCAGCGACCGGAGCAGCAGCACCAGGATCACCAGGACGACGGCGAGCACCAGCGGGATGACCGTCCGGTTGTCCCGGTCCACGGTGCGCCGTTCGTCCACCAGGGTCGCCGTCCGGCCGCCGACCAGGGCCTGCGCACCGGGCACCGCGTGCACCGCGCTCCGCAGCCGGGTCACCGCGTCCCGGGCGGCCGCGCTGTCCGGGGCGGATGCGAGGACCGCCGGGACGCGGACCCACCGGCCGTCGGGTGACCTTTCCGGGGCGCCCACCTCGGCGACGCCGGGCACCGCGCGGGCGGCGGCCACCACCTGGCCGGCCGTGTTCGCGGCGGCCAGGACCTCGGCGGGCGCGGCCGAACCGCCCGGGTAGTGGGCCGCGATCAGCCGCTGCCCGGTGACCGAGCCGACCTCGGTGGTGAAGGACTCCTCACCGGGCAGGCCGAGGCTGAGGTTGCCGGCGCCGAAGGTCAGCGCGACCAGCGCGGCGGCGGTGCCGACCCAGACCGCGCGGGGCCGGCCGGCGACCAGGCCGGCGATCCGGCGCCAGCCGCCGTGGTCCGCGCTGCGGTCCCCGGTGTCCGCGTCGGGTGTGTGGCGGGGCACGAACGGCCAGAACAGCCACCGGCCGCACAGGACGAGCACCGCCGGCAGGAGGGTGGTCATGGCGAGCAACGCCGCGCCGATGCCGACCGCGCCCACCGGTCCCAGGCCGCGGGTGGCCGGCAGGTCCGCCGCGAGCAGGCAGAGCAGTCCGAGCGCGACAGTCGCCGCGGAGGCGCACACCGCGCCGTACGAGCGGCGCAGCGCCACCGCCATCGCGACGTGCCGGTCGGGCTGCCGGCGCAGCTCCTCGCGGTAGCGGGCGATGAGCAGCAGGGCGTAGTCCACGCCGACGCCGAAGACCAGCACGGTCAGGATGGTCTGGCTCTGGAAGTCGACGGCCAGTCCGGCGTGCTTCGCCAGCAGGTAGACCACGCCCCCGGCGAGCTGGTTCGCGACGCCCACCGCGAGGAGCGGGATCAGCCACAGCACCGGGCTGCGGTAGGTGACCAGCAGGAGCAGGGTGACGGCGGCCGCGGTCGCCAGCAGCAGCGCCCCGTCCATCCCGCCGAACGCGTCGAAGACGTCGTGCTCGGCCGCCGCGTCGCCGGTGAGCGCAGTGCGCAGGCCGGCCGGCACACCGTCGGACAGCCGGTGCTTGAGGGCGCCGACGGCCTCGGCGCGCCGGTCGTCGTCCGTGCTCATCGGCAGGGACAGCAGCAGGGCCCGGCCGTCGGCGCTGGGCACCGGCGGGGACACCACACCGCCGTCGGCGTACGCGGTGAAGGCGGCGCGGTCGGCGTCGACCCGCGCCCGGTCGGCCGCGGTGAGGCCGGCGTCGCGGACGTAGACGGCGATGGCCAGCTGCCGCCGCGAGTCGGGGAAAGCCGCCTCGGCCCGCTGCGCGGCCCGCCTGCTCTCGACGCCCGCCGGCAGCGCACCGAGCGTCGAGTCGTCGCGCACCTCGCCGAGTTTCACCGCGAGCGGGCCGGCGACCGCGAGCAGCGCCAGCCAGAGCAGGAGGACCGCGTACTTGCCGCGGCGGCCGGCGGGCAGGCCGGCCAGTCGTTGCGGGGACATCTCGGGATTCCTTTCATCCGGTCGGCCGGGGACCGCCGTGGGGCTCGGTCGACCGGCCCACGCCCCGCTCCGCTCCGATCCTCTGGACGTGCGGGCCCGGAGTCAGGGGTGGCACCCCGCCGACCCGGGGTGGTGCCAGCACCACCGATCTGCGCGCCGGCGGTGCCGGAGAATGGGGCGCGTGGACGGCTCGACAAGCGGACAGCTCCGCCAGCGGCTGCGGCCCGGTGCGGTCATCGCCGCGCAGGGGCTGCTGATCGCCCTGCTGTCGCTGACCACCCACGTGGCGCTCTTCGTGCTCTCGGTCGTGTCGCTGGCCCTCATCCCGGCGTTCGGTGTCGGGTTCGCGCTCTTCCCGGCGGTCACCGCGCTGGTCCGCCTGGTCACCGGGCTGCATCGCCGGCTCGCCGGGTGGGGCGGGGTGGAGCTGGCCAGCCCGTACCCGCCGGTGCCGGCGGACGCGCAGTTCGGCACCTGGCGACGGTTCCGCTGGGTGGTCACCGATCCGGCCACCTGGCGGGACCTGGCCTGGCTGCTGCCCGGCGCGGTCACCGGCGGGGTCTGCCTGGCCGCGTTCGCCGTGCCGCTCTACGGCCTGGAGGGCCTGCTCGGCCTGCCGGTGGTGCTGCACGCTGCCGGCGTCTGGTACGGCTACGGCCCGTTCTGGCCGGTCGGCAGTCTCGACCAGGCGTTGCTCTGCTTCCCACTGGGGGCGCTCGTCCTGGCCGGCGGGCTGGCCGCCGGTCGTTGGCTGATCTGGCTGCACGTGACCTTCGCCGGGTTCTTCCTGCCACCGACCCGGACCGCCGAGTTGGCGCTGCGGGTCCGCCAGCTCACCGTCACGCGGGCCGAGACGGTGGACGCCCAGGCGGCGGAGCTGCGCCGGATCGAACGGGACCTGCACGACGGGGCGCAGGCCCGGCTGGTCGCGTTGAGCATGAGCATCGGGCTGGCCGAGCAGCTGGTGCAGCGCGATCCCGAGGCGGTCCGGCGGCTGCTCGCCGAGGCCCGGGAGGTCAGCGGGCAGGCCCTGGCGGAGCTGCGCGGGCTGGTCCGCGGCATCCACCCGCCGGTGCTCGCCGAGCGGGGGTTGGACGGTGCCGTGCGGGCGCTGGCGCTGGCCGTGCCGCTGCCGGTGGAGGTAACCGTCGACCTGCCGGGCCGCCCGCCGGCGCCGGTGGAGTCGGCGGCGTACTTCGCGGTGGCGGAGGGGTTGGCGAACGTGGCCAAGCACAGCGGGGCGACCCGGGCGTGGATCCGGCTGAGGCACGCCGACGGGCGGCTGGCGATGGTGGTCGGTGACGACGGCCGGGGCGGGGCCGACCCCGCCGCGGCCGGCGGGCTGGCCGGTGTCGGGCGCCGCCTGGCGGCGTTCGATGGAACGATGGTGGTGTCCAGTCCGCCCGGTGGGCCCACCGTCGTCAGCATGGAGCTGCCTTGCGAGTTGTCATCGCCGAGGACCTCGCCCTCCTCCGGGACGGGCTGATCCGCATCCTGGCGGCATTCGACTTCGAGGTGGTCGCCGCCGTCGACAACGGACCGTCGGTGCTGCCCGCGCTGACCGCGCACCGCCCGGACGTCGCGGTGGTCGACGTGCGGTTGCCGCCCACCTTCACCGACGAGGGGTTGCAGGCCGCCATCCGGGCCCGTACGGAGCTGCCCGGGCTGCCGATCCTGGTGCTGTCCCAGCACGTCGAGCAGCTGTACGCCCGGGAGCTGCTCTCCGACCGTCTCGGCGGCGTCGGCTACCTGCTCAAGGACCGGGTGTCCCACGTGGACCAGTTCGTCGACGCGGTGCGCCGGGTGGCCGCCGGCGGCACCGTGATGGACCCGGAGGTGGTGGCCCAGCTGCTGGCCAGCCGGGGCGCGGCGGAGCCGCTGGGGGAGCTGACCGCGCGGGAGCGGGAGGTGCTGGGCCTGATGGCCGAGGGCCGGTCGAACGCGGCGATCGCCGGCCGCCTCTTCGTCACCGAGAAAGCGGTCAGCAAGCACATCAACAGCATCTTCAGCAAACTTCAGCTGCCGCCGTCCAACGACGACAACCGGCGGGTGCTGGCGGTGCTGGCGTACCTGGACGGGGCGGACGGCCGCCGGGCGCGGACCCGGTCCTGACCCGCAGCGTCGGCCGGTCAGACGGTGGTGCCGGACAGCGCGGTGCCGGAGAGCGCGGGGGATCGGCCCAGGTGCTGCGCCGCCGGCCCCGGCCGGCCGAAGTGCCAACCCTGCGCCGCGTCACAGCCGATCGCCCGCAGCCGGTCGGCCTGCCCGGCGGTCTCCACGCCCTCGGCGGTCACCGTCACCTCCAGCGCGTGGGCCAGCGACACCAGCGAGGCGAGGATCCGCTCGTCGGTGCGGGTGGCCGGGTCGTCGGCCGGCTCGCGCAGCCCGGTCACGAACTCGCCGGCCAGTTTCAGCTCGGTCACCGGCAGGCCGCGCAGGTACGCGAGGTTGCAGTAGCCGGTGCCGAAGTCGTCGATGGCGATCCGCACGCCCAGGTCGGCCAGCACCCGCAGCGCGCGCACCGGCTCCTCGGCGGTGCTCATCATGGTGCTCTCGGTGATCTCCAGCTGCAGCCGCCCGGGTGGCAGTCCGGTCCGTCGCAGCAGGTCGCGCACCTCGTCCACCAGCTCCGGCCGGCGTACCTGGTGCACCGCCAGGTTGACGCTGACGAACGGGGCGTCGCCGGCGTCGCCGGCCCAGTCCCGCGCCTCCCGGCACGCCTCGGCCAGCACCCAGGCGCCCAGCCGGACGATCAGCCCGGTCTCCTCGGCCAGCCCGATGAAGCTGTCCGGCCGGAGCACGCCCAGCTCCGGGTGGCGCCAGCGGACCAGCGCCTCCATGCCCAGCAGTCGACCGTCGCGCAGCGAGGCCAGCGGCTGGTAGTCCAGGAAGAACTCGCCCCGGTCCAGCGCGACCGGGATGGCCGCGGAGAGGGCGTACCGGGCCAGCTCCCGCCGGTTGCGGTCGGCGTCGAAGACCGACCAGCGGGCCCCACCGGCCGCCTTGGCCCAGTGCAGGGTGCTGTCGGCGGCCCGCATCAGCTCCATCGGCGAGGTGCCGGCCGCCGGCCGCTCGACGATGCCGATGCTGGCGGAGACGGTCAGCTCGTGCCCGTCGACCAGGGCCGGCTCGCCGACCGCGGCGAGCGCCGCCTCGGCGACCTCGACCATGTCGTCGGTGCCGGCGGTGGGCTCGACCAGGATGACGAACTCGTCGCCGCCCAGCCGGGCCACCAGGTGCTCGCCGAGGGCCCGACGCAACCGCTGCGCCACCGCGACCAGCAGCAGGTCGCCGACCTGGTGGCCGAGGCTGTCGTTGACCACCTTGAACCGGTCCAGGTCGAGGAAGCAGACCCCGACCCGGTCGGCCTCGGCGATCGCGGCGGCGAGCCGCTCGGTGAACAGGGTGCGGTTCGGCAGGTCGGTCAGCGGGTCGTGGGTGGCCTGGTGGCGGAACCGGGCCTCGCTGTCCCGCAGCGCCCGTTCCGCCTGCGCGCGGGCCATCATCGCGGCCCGCCGGATGGACTCCTGCTCGTCCAGCGTGCGGTCGCGAAGGGCGCGGGCGTACCCGGTGGCCACGGTGGCGAGCAGCCGGGCCATCCGGTCCTCCACGTCGTCGGCGACCAGACCGAGGTCGCGGACCAGGCGGAGCTGGATGACCTCGACGGTGCGGCCGAGTCCTTCGGCGGAGGCGATGTGCGCCTGCACCAGCTCCGCGCCGACCTGCTGGCCGATCCGCAGGTCGAACGGTTCCGACCGGAGCGCCACGGCCAGCCGTTCGGTGAGCCGCTGGAGCAGCGCCTCCAGCTGGGCCTGCGTCATCGGCAGGTAGCTCGTCCCGGAGACCGCCTTGGCCCAGGCCCGGGCGAAGGTGCCCGGGCAGGAGCGGGCTGCGCCGGCCGGCTCACCCACCGAGTCGCCCGACGCCGCCGATGAAGACCGCCTGCGCGGCGTTCTCCGCCTGCTCCGGGGACTCCGGTCGCCACTGCGGCACCCAGACCACGCCCGGCTCGACCAGCTCGAAGCCGCCGAAGAGCGCGGTCAGCTCGGCCCGGCTGCGGATCCAGAGCTGGCTGTCGGTGCGGCGGTAGACCCGCTCGGCCTCGGCCCGCTCGCCCGTCTCGCCGCGGTCGTCGTCGCTGGCCTGCGACATCACCAGATAGCTGCCGGGCGTCAGGGCCGCCCGTAGCGTCCGCAGGATCTCCTCCGGTCGGTCGGCGTCCGGGACGAAGTGCAGCACCGCCACGATCATCACGGCCACCGGCTGGGAGAGGTCGAGCAGCCCGGTGACCTCCGGGTGTTCGAGGATCGCCGCGGGCCGGCGCAGGTCCTCCCGGATGACCGTGGCCCGGTCGTTGCCGGCCAGGATCTCCCGGCTGTGCGCCACCGCGACCGGGTCGACGTCGACGTAGACCACCCGGCACTGCGGGTCGATCCGCTGGGCGATCTCGTGCACGTTGCCCACGGTGGGGATACCGGAGCCGATGTCGAGGAACTGGCGCACCCCGGACTCGGCGAGGAACTGCACCGCCCGGCGCAGGAACGCCCGGTTGGCCTGGGCCATCAGCGGGGCCTCCGGCACGGCTTCCACCATGGCCCGGGCCGCGGCCCGGTCGACCGCGAAGTTGTGCGAGCCGCCCAGGTAGTAGTCGTACATGCGGGCGACGCTGGGGCGTTCGATGTCGATCGTGTCAGGTGCCCAGTCCGGCCGCTGCATGCCCCTGCCCCTTTGTGTCAACGACGCGCGGGATCACCGCCCGCGCGGTCACCCGGGTATTCTGCCCGTCCGTCGACGCGGTGCAAAGACCACGGTCGCTGCGCGGTCGGTCGCTCACCGTGCGCAGTCGGCGCCGGTCCGGAATGCCGGAGAGGCCCGCCTCCGATGCCGGAGGCGGGCCGTCGGCGCACGCGGTCAGAACTTGGGGGCGTCCGGGGCCTCCAGCAGGCCCAGCCGCAGCGCGGTCATCAGCGCCTGCGCCCGGTTGGCCGCGCCCAGCTTCTCGTAGAGCTTCGAGATGTGCGTCTTCGCCGTCGACTCGCTGACGAAGAGCTGCTTGGCGATGCCGGCCACGCTCATGCCGTCGGCCAGCAGCCGCAGCACCTGGCCCTCGCGCGGGGAGAGCTGCGGGCCGGACGGGGCGAGCCGGCGCTTCATCGCCTCGGCCAGGTCGGCCGCGGTGAACGCGCTGGGGGAGGAGGCGGCGTGCCGGGCGGCGGCGACCACCTCGTCGGCCGGGGCGGTCTTCGGCACGAAGGCGCTGGCGCCCGCCTCCAGGGCCCCGAAGAGCTGGTCGTCGCCGGCGTACATGGTGAGCACGACGATGCCCATGGATGCGCTGGACTTGCGCAGCGCGCGGGTGGCCTCCAGGCCGCTGCCGTCGGGCAGCCGCAGGTCCATGATCACCACGTCCGGCTGCAGCGCGCCGGCCTGGCGGACGCCCTCGGCGGCCGTGGCGGCCTCGCCCACGACCTCGAACTGCCGGTCCCGCTCGAAGGCGTGCCGCAGTCCCTTGCGGATCAGGTCGTGGTCGTCGACAAGGAGAACCTTGGTACGGGTGGCCGGTGTCGGACTAGTGGTCATCCTCGGGTTTCTCCCCTTCTGCTGCTGCGGCGCTGCCGCGCACCTTATCGCGCCGGGGCGAGGAGCCGAGTACCACCGCCACGGTCGTGCCGCTGGGTTGCCGCGGCCTGATCTCCAACCGGCCCCGGATACGTTCCGCCCTCTCCGCCATGATCGCAAGACCATAGTGCCCCTCGGGGTGCTGGTCACCGATGCCGTGACCGTCATCCGACACTTCGATCTGGGCGTACGGGGGGTCCACCTCACAGGTGACCCACAGATTCGACGCGCCGGCGTGCTTGCGCGCGTTGGTGACCGCCTCCTGGGCGATGCGCAGCAGCTCCGCCTCGGTGGCGGCGGGCAGCCGGGCGGTCGACTCGTCCAGCGACAGGTGCACCCGGAGCCCGCCGGACGCGCCGACGGTGCGCGCGTACTCGGCGATCGCGGCGGCCAGACCGCCGTGCCGGTCCACCTCACTGCGCAGCTCGAACAGGCTGAGCCGCAGCTCGGTGATCACCCGGGTGACCTCCTGACGCAGCATCCGCAGCGACTCGGCGGTCTCCTCGGCGTCGTCGTGCACGGTGGCCAGGGCGTTGTCGATGCCGTACCCGACCATCACCAGCTCCTGGGCGACCCCGTCGTGGATCTCCCGGGCCAGCCGCTGCCGCTCCTCGTTGGTGGCCAGCGACCGCACCTCGTCGAAGAGCAGGGCGGCCTCCAGGCGCAGCGCCGCCGGCCCGGTCAGCGCGGTCACCCGGGACATCACCGGCGGGGGGTACGCGTGCGGGGTGTCCGCCTCGATGACCACCAGGCCGACCGTCCGCACCCCGGCGACCAGCGGCACGATCAGGGCCGAGACCTCGCCGGAGTGCTGCGAGCGGGCCTGCGAGCGGGTGGAGGTCTGCGGCTGCTGGCTGGCCCACGCGTCGGCGATGGCCGAGTCGGCGTCGAGCGTGGTCTCCCAGTCCACCCGGTCGGCCCCCACCTGGGCGAGCACCACCAGCCGGCCGCCGCCGGAGGCGGACAGCACCGCCCCCCGGTCGGTCTTCGCCACCACCCGCAGCTCCTCCAGCAGGTGTTCGGAGATCCCGCCCGGGTCCAGGGTGGCCCCGGGCAGCTGGCGGGCGACCGTCCGCAGCTGGGTCAGCAACCGGGTGGCCTCCGCGTACGGCTGCGGCTTGCCCTCGCCGCGCACCCGCACCACCCGCTGGAACGTGCCCGCGGTGTAGAGGCCCAGGCCGGCCAGGATCAGCCACTGCGCGCAGACCGCCAGGTAGCCCAGCTGGCCGAGCTGCCGCCCGCCGTCGACCTCGGTGAAGGCCGCGCTGATCAGCAGCGTGGCCGCCGCCACCGCGAGCAGTGCCGCCCCCTCGCGGAACCTGCGGCGCAGCGCCGTCACGGTGACCGGCACGGCCAGGTACGGCAGCACCGCCGAGGCGCCCAGCCCGCTGGTCACCCCGCTCAGGTGGGTGTCGGCGGCGACCTGGCTGGCGGCCAGCCCGAGGACCACCACCTCGGCGAAGCGGCTGAGCAGCCCGAGCAGCCGGTGCTGCGGGGCCAGCACGGCCGGCAGCCCGGCGACGCCCAGCAGGGCGATCCACCAGAGGCAGGCCGGTTCGCCGGTGGCGAACAGGGTCAGAGCGGCGACCAGCGCGAGGAGAACGGCGCGCGCGGCCGCCGCGAGGGGCTGGGTCTGCGGTTGGCTGGCTGTCGAGGCGGGCACCTGACGGATGGTAGTCAGCGCCGGTAGATGTCCGCGATCTCCTCCGCGTACGTCTTGTGCACGACCTGCCGCTTGACCTTCAGCGACGGGGTCAGTTCGCCGGTGGTCTCGGTGAAGTCCTGCGGCAGGATCCGGAACACCTTGATCGCCTCGGCCTTGGAGACCGACTGGTTGGCCAGGTCGATCGCCGCCTGGATCTCGGCCCGCAGCGTCTCGTCCTCGCGCAGGTCGGCGGTGGGGGCGTCCTCCGGCCGGCCGTGCCCGGCCAGCCACTTCGGCAGCGCCTCCTCGTCGATGGTGACCAGCGCCGCGATGAACGGCTGCCGGTCGCCGACCACCACGCACTGGCTGACCAGCGGGTGGGCCCGGACCTGGTCCTCGAGCACCGCCGGGGCGACGTTCTTGCCGCCGGCGGTCACGATGATCTCCTTCTTCCGACCGGTGATGCCCAGGTAGCCGTCCTCGTCGAGCTGGCCCAGGTCGCCGGTGCGGAACCAGCCGTCGGTGGTGAGCGCCTCGGCGGTGGCCGACTCGTTGCGCCAGTAGCCCTGGAAGACGACATCGCCGGAGATCAGGATCTCGCCGTCGTCGTCGATCCGGATGGTCACCCCGGGCAGCGGCCGGCCCACCGTGCCGATCCGGGTGTGGTCGGGCAGGTTGGCGGCGACGGCGGGGGAGGTCTCGGTGAGGCCGTACCCCTCGCAGATGGTCACGCCGACACCCCGGAAGAAGTGCCCGAGCCGCGCGCCGAGCGGGGCGCCGCCGGAGATCGCGTCCCGGCACCGGCCGCCCATCGCCGCCCGCAGCTTGCGATAGACCAGCTTGTCGAAGAGCGTGTGCTGGGCACGCAGCGTCAGGCCCGGCCCGTTTGGGGTCTCCAGTGCCTCGCTGTACGCGATCGCGACCTTCTCGGCCCGGTCGAAGATCTTGCCCTTGCCGTCCGCCTCGGCCTTCTGCCGGGCGCCGTTGTAGACCTTCTCGAAGACGCGGGGCACGGAGAGCACGAAGGTGGGCTTGAAGTCCTGGAGCTCGCCGACCAGGTTCTTGGTGTCCGCGCAGTGCGCCATGGTGGCCCGGGCCTGCACCACCCCGATCTGGATGAGCCGGGCGAAGGCGTGGGCGAGCGGCAGGAAGAGCAGGGTGGAGGCGCCCTGGCGGAAGAGGTTCGGCAGCACCGGTACCGCGTTGGCGATGTCGGCGTACATGTTCCGGTGGGTGAGCACGCAGCCCTTGGGGCGGCCGGTGGTGCCACTGGTGTAGATGATGGTGGCGATGTCGTCGGCCTGCAGCGAGGTGCGGCGTACCTCGATGTCGGCCACGTCGACCGACTCGCCGGCGGCGACCAGCTGGTCCACCGCGCCCAGCTCGAGCTGCCAGACCTCGCGCAGCTCGGGGAGCCGGTCGCGGACCCCGGCGACCAGGGTGGCGTGCGCGGTGGTCTCCACCACGGCGGCGACCGCGCCGGAGTCGGCCAGGATCCAGGCCGCCTGCTCGGCGCTGGAGGTCTCGTAGATCGGCACGGTGATCGCGCCGGCGGCCCAGATGGCGTAGTCCAGCAGGGTCCACTCGTAGCGGGTGCGGCTCATCAGCGCGACCCGGTCGCCCGGGGAGATGCCGGCCGCGACCAGCCCACGGGCCACCGCGACGACCTCGTCCCGGAACTGCCGGCAGGTGACGTTCGAGGCGGGGCCCTCTTCGCCGGTGCGCCGGACGAACTGCACGGTGTCGGGGGCGACCTCGGCGTTTTCCCAGACCGGGTCGGTCAGGTTGGCCGCGTCGCCGACGGTGACGATCGGCGGGACGGAGAACTCGCGCACCTGCACTCCCTCGTGCTCGCACCGGCCGGGGCCGGCCGTGGGTCGGCTTTGTCGAAACCTACCCGCTGGTTCGGTCGGTTGGCCCAGGGAGGTTGCCCGCCCGGCTGTTGGGACGCCCGCCGCGCTCGTCGCGGCGACGCCGTGGGGTGGAGCGGCGCGCCGGTGGCGGGCGCCGGGTAGCCTCCCCCCATGGCGGACTCCTCCACCCAGTCGATCATCATCGGCGCGTCACCGGACCGGGTGGCGGCGGTCATCTGCGACTTCCCCCGCTACCCCGAGTGGGCCGACGCGGTGCGGCAGGCGGAGGTGATCGAGGAGTACGAGGACGGCTACGCCAGCCAGGTCCGGTTCACCCTGGACGCCGGGGTGATGGCCGACGAGTACGTGCTGGCCTACGAGTACGCCGAGGACATCTCACGGATCGAGTGGCACCTGGTGGCGCCCTCGAAGATGCAGAAATCCCAGCGCGGGTCGTACGACCTGGTCGGCAACCCCGACGGGACCACCACGGTGACCTACACCCTCGAGGTGGAGCTCTCCGTGGGCATGCTCGGCATGTTTCGCCGCAAGGCCGAGAAAATGATCATGGATGCGGCGTTGAAGCAGCTCAAGCGCCGGGTAGAAGCATCCGGTGCGGCCCACTGACCCGACCGGCGAACCGGTCGTCACGGTAGAGGAGCCGACCCATGGGCACCACTGATCCGGGTTCGGCCCGGGAAGAGGCCGAGCGCCTCGTCGCCATGCTGCTGGCCGCGGGCCGGCTGGCCACCGCCGCGCCCGGGGCGGGACCCTGGGGTCCGCTCGGTGGGATCCTCTCGGGTGTCCTCGGTCACACCCCCGGCGGGGCGGGCTCCGGCGACCGGGCGGCCGGGTCCGCCGGTGGCGCCTCGGCCGGCGCGGGTTTCGCCACCGGATCGCCCGAATGCTGTGTCTGCCCGGTCTGTCGCGGTATCGCGGCGTTGCGGGATCCGAGTCCGGAATTCGCCGAGCGGCTCGCCACCGGCGCGGGTGACCTGGCCGCCGGGGTGGCCAGTCTGCTGCGCGCGTTCGCCCCCGCCGAGCCCACCGCACCGGCCGGTACGCCGGACCCCGGAGAAGCCGGCGAAGCGACCGTCGGAACCCCGGCGGGAGACCACGTGTGGCGCGAGGCCACCCGTACCGGGCATGATTCTCAGCCGGCACCCGAGCAGGACGTGTGGTCCGCCGCCACCCGGGGGGAGAGCGCGGCCGGTCCGGGTGCCGTCGACGGCTCCAGGTCGCCGCGTGGCGGCAGCCACGCCGAGCTGGAGTTGTCGGACGACGGCTCCAGGTCGCCGCGTGGCGGCAGCCACGCCGAGCCGGAGTTGTCGGAGCCGCCCGCCGACGCCGCCGGGCCGGACGCGCCGGTGACGACCCGGCCGCCGTCCGGCCGGCCCGTGGTGCCCGCCTCGCGGGTGTCCGGCGAGGTGGGCGAGGACGCACCAGGCGACGGGGCCTGACCACCGATCATCCCGACATCGCGCGGCCGGTTCGGCCGATGTCGGGCAGCACAGCAGAGGGGAGTGGCAGCGGTGACGCTGACCATCGGAGTCGACGTCGGTGGCACGAAGGTGGCCGGCGGTGTCGTGGACGACACCGGCAGGGTTCTCGTGCAGACGCGACGGGACACCCCCGCCGACGACGTGGCCAAGACCCGCGACACCATCATCGAGCTGGTCGCCGAGCTGGCCACCGGCCGTACCGTCGAGGCGGTCGGCATCGGCGCGGCCGGCTGGATCGACGCCTCCCGCTCCACCGTCCTCTTCGCCCCCAACCTGGCCTGGCGTGACGAGCCGCTGCGCGAGTACGTCAGCAACGCCACCGGCCTGCCGGTGATCGTGGAGAACGACGCGAACGTGGCCGCCTGGGCGGAGTTCCGCTACGGGGCGGCCCGGGACGCCGACGACTCGATGGTCATGTTCACCATCGGCACCGGCGTCGGCGGCGGCATCGTGCTCGGCGGGGACCTGCTCCGCGGGGCCAACGGCATCGCGGCCGAACTGGGACACATGCTCACGGTGCCGGACGGGCACCAGTGCGGCTGCGGCCGGCTCGGCTGCATCGAGCAGTACGCCAGCGGCAGCGCCCTGGTGCGGTTCGCCCGCGCCGCCGCCCGCCAGGAGCCGCACCGGGCCACCGCCCTGCTGGAGCTGGCCGGCGGGGAGGCCGAGGCGGTCACCGGCCCGATG
This sequence comes from Micromonospora mangrovicola, assembly GCF_047200535.1. Classification (NCBI taxonomy): domain Bacteria; kingdom Bacillati; phylum Actinomycetota; class Actinomycetes; order Micromonosporales; family Micromonosporaceae; genus Micromonospora; species Micromonospora mangrovicola. The sequence goes on from NZ_JBJZOG010000061.1 coordinate 24,814, forward strand.
GTGACCGCCGCCGCCAAGGGCGGGGACCCGGTCTCCGCCGAGGCGTTCGCCCAGGTCGGGCGCTGGCTCGGCACCAGCATGGCGGACATGGCGCAGATCCTGGACCCGCAGGTGCTGGTCGTCGGCGGCGGCGTGATCGACGCCGGCGACCTGCTGATGGGCCCGGCCCGCCGCTCGTACCGCGAGGCGCTCGCCCAGCGCAGCCGCCTCCCGGTGGCCGAGATCCGGCCCGCGGAGCTGGGCAACAGCGCCGGGGTCATCGGCGCCGCCGACCTCGCCCGGCGCCTGTGAACCCCGACGGGGCCGGGGTGCCGCTGCGGGTGGTGTCGTACAACATCCACAGCCAGCGGGACGACACGGCCGCGCTGGCCGAGGTGGTCCGCGCGGCCGCCCCCGACGTGGTGATCGTCCAGGAGGGGCCGCGGCGGTTCCGGTGGCGGCAGAAGTGCGCCTCGCTGGCCGACTCGTTCGGCCTCGTGGTTGCGGCCGGCGGCCTGCCGTCGCTCGGCAACCTGCTGCTCACCAGCCTCCGGGTGCGGGTGCGTGACACCCGCTGCCAGCGCTACCCGCTGACCCCCGGACGTCATCTGCGGGGTGCCGCGTACGCCGACTGCCTGGTGGGTGGGAGCCGGTTCCTGCTGGCCGGCTCCCACCTGTCCACCGACCCGGCGGAGCGGCCGGCCCAGGCGGCGGCGTTCAAGCGGGAACTGGCCGCCGCCACGCTGCCGGTGGTCGCCGGGGCCGACCTCAACGAGGGACCGGACGGCTCGGCGTGGCGGACCGTCGCGGCGGGACTGACCGACGCCGCCGTGGCCGCCGACCGGGCGGACCGGCACACCTACTCCTGCGCCAACCCGCACCGGCGCATCGACGCCCTGTTCGTGGACCCCCGGATCACCGTGGTCGACTACGACGTGGTCGACACCCCGCGGACCCGCCGGGCCAGCGACCACTTCCCGGTCCTGGTCGACCTGCTGCTGCCCGCCGCCGGCTGAGCCACCCGCCCGCCGGCCCCACGCCGGGGCTGGACAACGGCGGGCATTGTCGGCAGGATTTCGCACCGACCCGGCACGCGTGCCGCACAAAAGGAGATGTCCCGGTGTCCTCCTCCACCGATCTCGGCCGCCCCGATCCGGACACGACGGTCGCCCTGACCAGGGACGGCCGCCCGGTCTCCGACCGGGGCGACACCGTCTGCGTCATCGGGGCCGGCGCCAGCGGCCTCGCCGCCGTGAAGAATCTCCGCGAGCACGGCTTCGGCGTCGACTGCTACGAGCGGGAGACCGGCGTCGGCGGCGCCTGGAACTGGCGGCACGACCGCAGCCCGGTGTACGCCAGCACCCACCTCATATCCTCCCGGCCGTTCACCCAGTTCCCCGACTTCCCGATGCCGGACGACTGGCCGGACTACCCGCACCACGCGCAACTGCTGTCCTACTTCGAGCGCTACGCCGACCACTTCGACCTGCGCCAGCACATCTGGTTCGGCACCGAGGTAATCCGCGTGGAGCCCGTCGAGGGCGACCGCTGGGACGTCACCACCCGCAGCACCGGCGGGTACGGCCCGGAGCGCACCTCCCGGTACGCGGCGGTGGTGCTGGCCAACGGGCACAACTGGTCGCCGAAGCTGCCCCGGTACGAAGGGCTGGAGCAGTTCCGGGGCGAGGTCATGCACGCCTCGTCCTACAAGGACCCGGCCCAGTTGCGCGGCAAGCGGGTGCTGGTGGTCGGCGCCGGCAACACCGGCTGCGACATCGCGGTCGAGGCGGCCCAGCAGGCGTCCCGCTGCTGGCACTCCACCCGCCGCGGCTACTGGTACGCCCCGAAGTACGTCCTCGGCCGCCCCGCCGACCAGGTCAACGACACCCTGCTCGCGCTGCGGGTGCCGCTGCGGGTACGGCAGTGGCTCTACCACTCGACGCTCCGACTGACGGTCGGCGACCTGACCCGGTTCGGCCTGCCGAAGCCCGACCACCGGGTGTACGAGACCCACCCGATCGCCAACAGCCAGCTGGTCTACTACGTCGGCCACGGCGAGATCACCCCGGTGCCGGACGTGGCCCGGTTCCACGACCGGGCGGTCGAGCTGACCGACGGGCGGCAGATCGACCCGGATCTGGTCGTCTTCGCCACCGGCTACCTGCCCCGCTTCGAGTTCCTGGAGGGCCGGGTGCTCGGCGACGAGGAGGGTTCGGGCCGGCCCCGGCTCTGGCTCAACGCCTTCGCCGCCGGCCACCCCACCCTCGCCGTGGTGGGCCTGGTGCAGCCGGACTCCGGCATCTTCGCCATCTCGCACTGGCAGAGCGTGCTCTTCGCCCGGCTGCTCGCCCTGCGGACCAGCCGGCCGGAGCGGGCCGTCGCTTTCGGCCGCAGGGTCGCCGCCGGCCTCGGCGAGCGGTACTCGGCGAAGGTGAAGGACAGCACGCGGCACTGGTTCGAGGTCGGGCACGCCGACTACCTGCGCGCGCTCCAGCGCGCCCTGTACGACCTGGAGGGCAAGTGAGCGCGAGGAGTGCAACGCGGCGGAGCCCCGCAGTCGCGAACGAAAGGTGGGGCCGGTGAGCGCGAGGAGTGCAGCGCGGCGGAGCCCCGCAGTCGCGAACGAAAGGTGGGACCCGGTGAGCGCGAGGAGTGCAGCGCAGCGGAGCCCCGCAGTCGCGAACGAGAGGCAGGCACGGTGAGCGCGGAGCGGGTCCGGGTGGTCCGGGCGTGGGAGTGGGCTCGGCCGGAGCGCCCGGCCCGCCGCGAGCTGCTCGCCGCGGTACCCGAGCTGGAGCAGGCGAAGCCGCCGCTGCTCATGGTGCCCGGCTTCGGGCACGGGGCGTGGGCGTTCGCCGAGCACTGGCTGGAGCACGCCGCCTCCCGGGGCTTCCCGGCGTACGCGCTGAGCCTGCGCGGGCACGGCGGCAGCGAGCCGGCGCCGGGCGCGACGCTGCGCGCGTACGCCCATGACGTGGTCCAGGCGGCGGCGGCCCTGCCCCGGCAGGCGGTGCTGGTGGGGCACGGCGCCGGTGCCCGGGTGGTCGCGCACGCGCTGGCCCGCTACCCGGCCCGGGCGGCGGTGCTGGTGGCGCCGGTGCTCGGGGGCTGGGCGACGTTCGGCACCGCGCTGCGGCGCAACCCGGTCGGCACCCTGCCGGCGGTCTTCGGCGCCGGCCTGCGGCTCAACCGCCGGCAGCTGTTCAGCCGGGAGCTGCCCGACGCCGACGCCCGCCGGTACGTCTCCCGGCTGGGCCGGGCCAGCCGGCGGGCGCAGTGGCAGCTGCTCGTCGGCCGGCAGCCGGAGCCGGCGGTGGGCCGGCCGCCGGTGCTGGTGCTGGGCAGCCCCGACGACCGGGTGGTGCCGGCGGCGGCGCTGACCCGGGCCGCCCGCCGGTACGCCTCGGCCCCGCTGCTCTTCCCTGGCATGGGGCACGACCTGATGCTCGACGCCCGCTGGCGGGAGCCGGTCGACGCGATCCTGGACTGGTTGGAGAAGGACCCGGCGCCGGCGCTCGGCTGAGCGCCCGGTGCCGGACAGCCCGGTCAGTCGGTCGTGACGAGCCGGCTGAGCGGGGAGCCGCTCTCGTCCAGCGCGCTCAGGTATGAGCGTGCCCAGGCGTGGATGTCGTTGTGATGCAGGTACGCCCGCATCGCCCGCATCCGCGCGGAGACGTCCTCCGGCGTGGCCCGTAGCGCCCGGAGCAGCTCGTGCTTGAGCCCTTTCAGGTCGTGCGGGTTGACCAGGTACGCCTGGGGGAGTTCGGCGGCCGCGCCGGCGAACTCGCTGAGCAGCAGGGCCCCGGTGTCGTCCACCCGGGCGGCCACGTACTCCTTGGCGACCAGGTTCATCCCGTCCCGCAGCGGGGTCACCGCCATCACGTCGGCGACCCGGTAGAGGGCGACCAGTTCGGCCCGGTCGAAGGGCTGGGTGAGGTAGTGGATCGCCGGTTCGCCGACCCGGCCGAACTCGCCGTTGATCCGGCCGACCTGGTGCTCCACCCGGTCCCGGAGGATCTGGTACTGGGCGACCCGCTCCCGGCTGGGCACCGCGACCTGGATCAGCACGGTGTCGCGGACCTTGACGTCCCCGCTGGCCAGCAGCTCGCGGTACGCCTTGAGCCGTTGCTCGATGCCCTTGGTGTAGTCCATCCGGTCGACGCTGAGGATGACGTGCTCGGGGCGGCCGAGGTCCTGGCGGAGCCGGTGGGCCCGGTCGGCGACCTCCGGCCGGGCGGCGAGCGCGGCCATCTCGGCGGTGTCGATGGAGACCGGGAAGGCGCCGATCCGGACCACCCGGTCGCCGACGGCGATCCGCCGGTCGGTGGCGGGCAGGTCGAGCACCTTCGTCACCAGCTGGGCGAAGTTGTGTGCGGCCTGGGCGCGCTGGAATCCGATGAGGTCGGCGCCGAGCATCCCGTGCAGCAGTTCGGACCGGCGGGGGAGCTGCATGAACAGCTCCGGCGGCGGGAACGGCGCGTGCAGGAAGAAGCCGATCCGCAGGTCGGGCCGGAGCTGGCGGAGCAGCCCCGGCACCAACTGGAGGTGGTAGTCCTGCACCCAGACCAGGCCGCCCGGCTCGGCCACCTCGGCGGTGGCCTCGGCGAACCGCTGGTTGACTCGCTGGTACGCCTCCCACCAGCGCCGGTGGTACTCGGGCTGCTCGACGGCGTCGTGGTACAGCGGCCAGAGGGTCGCGTTGGCGAACCCCTCGTAGTGGTCGCGGAGGTCGTCGCCGCTGAGCGGCACGGTGTGCATCCGTACGCCGTCCACGTCGGGCAGGTGGGGCGCCGGTCCGGTGCCACCGGCCCAGCCGATCCAGGTGGCCGGGGTGTGCCGGAGCAGGGGGTGCAGGGCGCTCACCAGGCCGCCGGGGCTGCGGCGCCACTCGCAGGCGCCGTCCGGCGCCACACTGTCGTCGATGGGCAGGCGGTTGGCAACCACCACGAGGGGACTCTGTCGCATCTCGGGCATTCCGATCTGCAGAGGACCAGCCGCCGGAGCGAGGAGCAAACCGGACAGCCGGTGCGGGAAGTGACGTACAGCGGTATTACTACTGACCGTAAGTTACACCTCTGTTACGCAACACCCCGGGGTCGGTGGCCGTCCCGCCATCCGGGCGGGCGTCAGACCACCGCGCCGTCGTCCGGGTCGTGCTCCTCCGAGTCGCCGGGGCGCAGCCGCCAGATCAGCATCACGAAGCCGGCGAGGATGCCGGTGAAGCCGAGCAGCGTCACCACCGACGGGTCGGTCACCGGCAGCACGGTGGGGGAGAGGAAGAGTACGAACCCGACCACGATGCAGAGCACGCCGACGACCGCGTACTTGGAGAAGCGGGGCAGCGGCGGCGGGGGCGGCGGGGTGTAGTGCTCCTCGTCGTCCGGCAGGTCGGCGCCGAAGGTGTCCAGCCCGTCCAGCAGCGACGGCTCGTCGTGCCGGCTGCGGCCCACCGAGACCCCGGAGACGTCCGCCGCGTACGGCAGCCGGCGCACGTCGGTGGCGGTCGGCCCGGCGGGCTCCTCCGCGCGACCGCCGGCGGCGCCGGCGGGACCGGGTGGGTCGACCGGGTCGTCGACGTCCTCCGCGGCGGGCCACGGGTGGCTCCCGGCGGCCGGGGCGGTGTGGAAGCCGGCCACGATCCTGGCCCATTCCGCCTCGATGTCCGGCTCGTCGTCCCGGGCCGGCTCAGGGGTGCCCTCGTCGGCGAGCTGGGTCAGGTAGTCCCGGGCGGTGGTCAGGTGCGAGCGGTCGACGTAGAGCCGGTCGACCGGGCGGGGCGGCACCGTGGTGGTCCGGGTGACCGGGTTCAGATCGGCGGAGGGCTGGAGGTATGCGGCGATCCCGCCCGCGGCCAGCACGTCGAGCAGGTGCTCGCCGACGCGCGGATCGACATCGCCCGCGACCGCGTACTCGGCCGCGTCGAGCCCGTTGTCCCGCCGCCCCCGACGGGGCCCACCCGCTGACACCGGACACCTCCTCGCCGCACCCTCGGTGCGTCCCGACCCGGCGCCCCGTACGCCGTGCCCTGAATCGTGACACGTCAGGGCCCGGTTCCGGGAGTGCGTTGTGGCGTGCCGCTCCCGGTTCGTAGGCTTCTCCCCGACAGTTCCCGCTCGCCGACGGCGCCCCGGGCGCGGTCCGGGCGTGCCCGGCGCCCCCACCGGCTCCCCGGCGGCCGTGGGCCTCACCGCCCCCGCCTGGAAGGACCCCGGTGCTGTATTGGCTGCTGAAGTACATCATCCTCGGCCCGTTGCTGAGGCTGATCTTCCGCCCGCAGGTCGAAGGGCTCGAACATGTCCCGGACACCGGCGCGGTCATCCTGGCCAGCAATCACCTCTCCTTCTCGGATTCGATCTTCACTCCGCTCATCGTCAAGCGAAAAGTCACATTCATCGCAAAGGCTGAGTACTTCACCGGCAAGGGCATCAAGGGCTGGCTGACGAAGATGTTCTTCGTCGGCTCCGGCACCATCCCGGTCGACCGGACCGGCGGGCGGGCCGCCCGAGCCGCGCTGGACACCCAGCTCAAGGTGCTGCGGGCCGGCGGGATCGCGGGCATCTACCCGGAGGGCACCCGGTCACCCGACGGCCGGCTCTACCGGGGCAAGACCGGGGTGGCCCGGCTCGCCCTGGAGAGCGGGGCGCCGGTGGTGCCGATGGCGATGCTCAACTCCGACGTCATCCAACCGACCGGTCAGATCATTCCCAACCTCGGCCGGGTCAGGATCCGCTTCGGCGCCCCGCTCGATTTCTCCCGCTACGCCGGGATGACCGGCGACCGGTTCGTCGAGCGCGCCGTCACCGACGAGATCATGTACGAGCTGATGGAGCTCTCCGGCCGCGAGTACGTCGACATGTACGCGCAGAAGGCGAAGAGCCGGCCGACGAGGGAGGTCGTTCCCGCCTGACCTGGCTCAGCCGGCCCGGCCGGCCCCGGCGAGGCGGAGCAGGCCGGCGGCGGCGTGCCGCTCGGCGAAGGCGCGTACCCGGGCGAGCGTCTCGGCCGCGGCCGGCGGGTCCGCCTCGGCCAGCGGCCCCACCGCCAGGGCGGACGCGATGACATGGTCGGTGGCGTCGGTCATCTCGGCGTAGCTGTCGGCCGCCGCCGTGAACAGGCCGGCCGCCCGCCGGGCGTCACCGTCCCGCCAGGCCAGCGCCGCATCGGCGGACCGCCCGGCCGCGCGCGCCCAGCGGGTCGCCCGCGGGGAGCGGGCCAGCAGGTCGCGCACCAGCCGGGCCGCCTCGTCGCCGAGCACCCCGGCCACGTGCCCGACCGCCGGCACCCACTCGGCGAACGGGATCATCCGGGTCCGCCGCCAGTCGGCGTCGAGCTCGGCGAGCAGCGCCAGCGCCTCGTCCCGGCGGCCCTGCACCGCCCGGCACAGCGCGGCGTGGGCCACGGTGGACCGGAGCACCCGGTGGAAGCCGCTGCGCCGGGCGGCGACCAGCGCCTGGTCCACCAGGTCGGGACCGGCGTCGTCGCCGGGCGGCGCGTCGCCCAGCGCACGGATCCAGCCGGAGATCGCCACGATGTGCAGGTCCCACTCGTCGGTCGGGCGGCGCGTCGACCCCTCGGCCATCCGCAGCGCCGCCGGCCAGTCGCCGCTGTAGTACGACCGGGTCCACTGGTCGGCGAAGCTCACCGTCAGGCCGTGCTCACCGGCCAGGTCCAGCGACCGCTGCTCGTCGACCAGCCGGGCCGAGCCGGCCAGGTCGCCCTCCTCCTGCAGTGCCCAGGCCAGGTTGTGCACCGCGCGCCGGCGGCTGGTCAGTCGCTCCACCCGGCACTCCTCGGTGATCTCGGTCAGCTCGGCGTACGCCTCCTCGACGCCGGCCTGGTAGCGCGCCACGGCCAGGGTGATGCGCGCGTTCGCCCGCGCCTCGCGCAGTTCCAGCCGCTCGGCCAGGTCCACGGCGGCTCCGGCGGCGGCGCAGGCCGGCTCGGCCTCCGCGTCGAGCATGTGCACCCGGGCCAGCTCCAGCAGCGCGCCGACCTTGTCCTCGCTGTCAGGCAACCCGGCGTGCAGCCGGATCGCCCGGTCCAGGCAGCGCAGCGTCTCCGAGCGGTCGGCCCGGGCCCAGGCCGCGGTGGCCAGCAGCCGCCAGGCCTTCGCCGCGCCGGGCAGGTCGCCCGCGCCGGCCAGCCGGTCGGCCAGCCCGGTGAGCGTCTGTGCGCCCCCGCCGACCAGGAACCCGTCGCGGTCCCGGTAGAACGCCAGCTCGGCCTCGAGCAGCTCGAGGGTCGGGTCCGGCCCGCACTCCACCGCCAGCGCGCGGCCGACCAGCGTGGCCGCGGTGTCCAGCGCGTGCAACTCGTACGCCCGGCGGGCCGCCCGGTGCAGCGCGGCCCGGGTGACCCGGGCGTACGGGGCCGGGTCGAGGCCCACCGTGCGGCCGACCTCGTGCGCCGCCCACCGGTGGTTGGCCACCACCTCGGCCAGGTCGTGTTGCCGGCCGTCGGCGAGCTGTTCCAGCCAGTCGGCGGTGCGCTGGTGCCGGGTGACCCGCTCCGCCCGGGGCAGCCGCTGGTAGCAGACGTCCCGGACCAGGATGTGCCGGAACCGGTACTCCGGCTGGCTCGGCATGGTCGAGGTGGGCAGCTCGTAGACGAGGTCGCGGCGCTGGAGGCGGTGCAGCGCCCGCTCCACCCACTCCGCCGGCCGGCCGAGGGCCAGGGCCACCGGTGCCGCCCAGAACTGCACGCCCACCACCGAGGCGGCCTGCAGCACCGCACGGTCGGCCGGATCGAGCAGGTCCAGCCGGTTTGCGATGACCGCCTGCACGGTACGCGGCATCTCCGCGCCGCCGGCCGGGTCGAGCGGCGCGAGGTGCGGCGTCCGGTCGACGAGCCCGCCGTCGACCAGCATCCGGGCGTACTCCTGGGCGTACAGCGGGTTCCCGTCGGCGAACTCGATCAGCGGCGCGCGGGCCTTCGCCGGCAGGGTGGCATGGCCGAGCAGCAGCGAGTAGAGGATGTCGATGTCCCCGTCGTGCATCGGCGGCACCGAGATGGACATCGCGCCGCTGATCGTGCCCGTCCACGCCGGGTGCCGCTCGCGCAGCTCTGGACGGGCGGTCGCGATCACCAGCAGGGGTACGTTGCGGGCCGCCGCACCGAGCTGCTCGACGAAGGAGAGCATCGCCTCGTCCGCCCAGTGCATGTCCTCGAAGACGAGCACCGTCGGACCGGTCGTGGCCAGGGTGAGCAGGAATCGGCGCCAGGCCGCCTCGGTCTCGGCGGAGGTGAGCCGTTCGCCGGACACGCCGACCAGCGGGCCCAGCGCCTCGGCCAGCCGTACCGCGTGCGGGTCGGTCAGCCCGCCCAGCCGCTCCCGCAGACGTTCGCGCATCGCGGCCGGGTCGTCGGAGTCGGGCAGCCCGGTCCAGCTCCGGACGATGTCGGCCAGCGCGGCGTACGTGACGTTCTCCCCGAACGGCGGGCAGTGGCCGGTCAGCCAGGTCACCCGCGCGCCGGGCAGGTTCGCCGCGTGCCGGGCCAGCTCGCGCAGCAGCCGGCTCTTGCCCACCCCGGCCGGACCGAACACGGTCAGCAGCTGCGAGGTGCGCTCGGTGACGGTCCGGTGCAGCGCGCTGTGCAGCAGGCCCCGCTCGTGGTCCCGGTCGACCATCGGGGTCAGCTCGGCGCCGTGGCTGTCCCGCCGGGGCCGGGCCTGGACGGCCAGCCAGATCCGGCTCACCGCGGATCGCCCGCGCAGCGTCACCGGCGGTTGGTCGGCATACTCCATCTCATGCTGGGTGGCCGCCCAGGTGCTCTCGTCGACCACCACCCCGCCGGTCGGGGCCAGCGCCTGCAACCGGGATGCGGTGTTGACCACGTCGCCGGTGACGAACGCCTGGCCGCCGTCCCGGGCCGCGGCGAGGTCGACCAGGGCCTCACCGGTGGCGACGCCGACCCGGAAGCCGAGCGGCGGGTGCAGGTCGGCGGGCTGCCGGGCCAGGCTCCGTTGCAGTTCCAGCCCGGCCCGTACGCAGCGCAGCGCGTCGTTGTCCGTCGCCACCGGCGCGCCGAAGAGCGCCATCACGGCGTCGCCGATGTACTTCTCCACCACGCCGCCGTACTGGTGGACCAGCCGGCGTACCGTCGCGAAGTACGCCTGCTGGAGCCCGCGCGCCTGTTCCGGGTCGGCCTGTTCGGCGTACGTGGTGAAGTCGACGATGTCGATGAAGAGCACGCTGACCTGGCGGCGGTCCTCCTGCACGGCGACGGCGTGATCGCGCAGCGGCCGGCCGCAGTTGGTGCAGAAGTTCGCCTCGGCGCTGTTGGCGTGGCCGCAGCCCGGGCAGGTCGCCGCGAGGGGCCGGCCGCACCCGCCGCAGAATCGGTCGTCCGGTCCGGCGGTCCGGGAGCAGTGTCCACAGGCGAGGTCGATGTCCAGCTCCGTACGCGTGAGGTTCCCCAGTGTCCCGCGTGGCCGGTCAGTCGGGTACCCGACGGGTCGGTGGGACATCGCGGCTGATCGGCCGGGTCTAGTCTTCCTTACCAGGAAGTTTCGCAGACAGGGAGAGTGCCGTGCACGTACGGCTGTCCGCCTCCTGGAGGGATCCACGAGGGACGGTGTGGGCTCCGGGAGACACGGTCGACGTCGACGCTGTCACCCTCGCCGAACTGGAGGAGAAGGGCATGGTAGAGCAGCCCGCGGGCCAGAGCGCTGGTTCGACCGACACCACGAAGACCACCACGACCAAGGAGACCGACCCGCAGAAGATCGGCCCGGGCCCGAGCGCGCCGCCGGCCGACACCACGGAGAAGTGACCGGCCGGTGGGGCCGGTGGTCGTCCCGCCGGCCCCACCGATCCGTCCCGGCCCCGGTTCAGGCGACCGCCGCGACGGCGGCCCGGCGTCGCACGCGCGGGCCGAGGGCCCGGGTGAGCAGCGGTACGACCAGAGCCAGCGTGGCCAGGATGCCGACCCCGGAGACGACCAGCAGCCAGCGCGGGCCGATCGCCCCGAGCAGTGAGGCCCCGGCCAGGTACGCCAGCACCTCGGCCGCGTAGGGGAACATGTATACGGTCCCGAAGACCACCCCCAGCCGCTCGGTCGGCACGTTCTGCTGGATGAGGGTGTCCGCCGCGACGTGGTGCCAACCGGCTCCCGCTCCGGCCAGCGCCTGCCCGATCAGGGCGACCCCGATCACCGGGCTGACGCCGGTGGCCAGCGTTCCCAGCCCGAGGGCGAGCAGGGCCGCGTAGAGCACCAGATCCATCCTGGTCCGCCGGCCGGTCCGGGTCAGCAGCACCGGCCCCAGCACCATGCCGACGCCGTACGCGGTGCCGAGCAGGCCGATCATGACCTCGGTGGCCGCGAGCTCGGTCCGGCCCAGGGGCACCACCGCGAGGTTGTCCAGGGCCGCGAACGTCACCAGCACCAGGAACCCGACCGAGACCGCGCGGACCACCCCGCTGCGCCGCACGACGCGCAGCCCGGCGCCGAGCACCTGGCGGAACGGTTCGGTCCGGGCCGCCGCCGGCGCGGACAGCGGGCGTACCCCGCCGATCAGCAGCGCGGACAGGACGAAGGTGGCCGCGTCGACGAGCAGCGTCGCGGTCAGCCCGACGGTGGCCAGGAGCAGGCCGCCGATGGCGGGACCGGCGGCGAAGCCGATGTTCATGCCGACCGCGAGCTGCGCGTTCGCCGCCGGGAGCCGGTCCGGGTCGACGAGCCGGGGGAGCAGGCTTCGGCCGGCCGGGGTGAAGGCGGTGGCCGCCACGGTCGCCGCGGTGACCGCCGCGAGCAGTACCGGCAGCGGCGGCATGAGCAGCGCCACCGCCAGGTAGAGCAGCGCCTGGCCGACGTCGCAGCAGACGATCAGCCGGCGCTGGTCGAAGCGGTCGGCGAGCGCGCCCAGCAGCGGGCCGAGCAGCCTCGGCGCGGTGGAGGCCAGCAGCAGCAGGGCGACGGCGGTGCCGCCGTGCGCGTCGTACGTCGCGATCAGCAGGGCGGTGCGCGCGAGCTGGTCTCCGGCGTACGAGACCAGGCGGGCGGACCAGTAACGACGAAAGGCGACATTGCCGCGGATCAGTGACATGCCCGTCAACTCCTCGCTTGGCAGGTCTGTCCGATGGGGGCCCCGGGACAGGGGCGTGCCGGGCAACCTTGGCAGCGGGCGACCGTGCTGGACAACGGCCCTTCAGCCAGTGATTCATGCACATATGTCTATTTTGTCGGGATCGCTCCTCGCCTAGCGTCGGTGCTGCAAGAGCGACCACGACGACAGCCAGGGAGGCACGATGTCCACCTCGATGAACACCAGCGCCGGCACGACGACCGGTTGGGCCGGTCCGGGCTACTGGGCCGGTCCCGGCTACTGGATCGGTCCCGGCTACTGGGTCGGTCCGACCCGCTGAACCGCGTAACCCGGTCACGGGGGGGGGGGGGGGGGGAGGGGG
>NZ_JBJZOG010000062.1:0-37187 GCF_047200535.1 Micromonospora mangrovicola
CCCGGCCCTCCGTTCGTCCGGTACGCGGGTCGGGCCGGCAACCGGCCTGCGTACCGGAATCTTCCGGTGCTGTCAGTAGCGCCAGGGGTGACCGGTGTCGTGGTACTCCTCGATCGGGACCAGCGGCACGCCGGGTGCCATCTGGTCGACGTAGAGGTGTCCCTCCAGGTGGTCGATCTCGTGGGCGACCAGCCGGGCCATCGCGTACTCGAAGGACGTGATCACGCGGCTGCCGTCCCACTGGGCGTGCTCGACGTCGATCCGCAGCGGCCGGGGCACCAGGCCGCGGTGGTCGAAGAAGGAGAGGCAGCCTTCGTACTGCTCGTCGGTCTCCGCGGCGGTGTCGACCACTCGGGGGTTGAGCAGGACGACCGGCTCGGCGGTCCGGTCGGCGGGGCGGACCAGCGCGGCGGCCCCGCCGTGCCCGAGCTGCGGCGCGGCGATGCCGACGCCCTTGGTGAACGGGTGCAGCTCGTCGAGGCGGGCCAGGACGGCGGAGAGCCGCTCGACGACCTCCCGGGCGACGCGTTCCTCGCGGGGCAGGTCGAACTGGCGGGCGGGCTGGCGGAGCAGGTCGTGGCCGCGCTGCACGATGCCGATGCCGCGCATCCGGTCGCTGGCCCGCACCCGGACGCCCGGTCCGGGGCCGTCCGGCTCGGTCTCCGGCGGCAGGCTGCGGAACCGCCACTCCATCCGGTAGCGGGCGTTCAGCGGCGGGTCCTCGGTCGCCCAGTCGAAGATCACCCGTTCGCCCCCGTCGCGTCGCTGGATCGCGGTACGCAGCGGCCCCTCAGAGGAGGAGAGTGAGGTTTCCGCCCCCCATACCTTTGGGTCGAGGTCGGCGGGGAGGTCGAGCCGGACGGCGAGATGCCGGGTGGGCAGGCGTACGGCCCGCTGGAACCAGGGCCCCCACTTGTCCGAGCCGACCCGGTACGCGTACTCGATGGTGACCCGGTCGCCGGGGTAGAGCGGGAAGCGGCCTTCGGAGTTCTCGAACAGCAGCCAGATCTCCTTGAACGCGTCCCGGTCGTGCTTGGCCCGCCAGTGCATCGGTTCCCGCGCGCTCCCGTCGTACCGGTACGCCGTCAGTTGCAGCTCGGCGAAGGTGAGCGGGTGCTCCCGGTGGTGCCGGTTGGAGCGGCCCGGGTCGTTGGGGTAGCGGTCCACGGCGACCCGGATCAGGTAGCGGGTGACCGGTTCGGTGCCGGCGTTGTACAGCTCGCGCCGGATGACGCAGTGGTAACCCTCGTCGGTGTAGGTGAGGTTGGCGGATTCCCGCTCGACCACGAGGCCGGTGCCGGGCGGCAGCCACTGGCCGGGGACGGCCGGCTCGCGGTGGATGCCCGCGGAGCGGCCGTGCCGGAGTTCGTCGTATTCGCGGAAGCGCTGCCAGATCGCGCCGCTGGCCTCCAGGACCGCCTCGGCCCGGCGGGCGAAGTCCTCGGTTGGCCGGTGGCGGCGCCCCTCGACGTGGCTGACGTACGACGGGTCGAAACCCATCAGGGTCGCCAACTGCTTCTTGGACAGTCCTCGGCCGGTCCGGTGGCGGGCGAGCTCGGCCGCGAACGAGTCGGCGGCACGCTCGATGGGTGAGGTCGACATCGGGCTTCCTCGTACGCGGGAGCACCATTTTCACGTTAAGTGGCCGAACGTGTACGGAAACTGCCTCGTATTCGACACTCACCTTGACAATTAAGCGGTAGACGTCGATGCTTGCGCAGCCTGCCGACTCATCCGGCGGCGTTTCCCGCCCACCCGACCGGGTAGTACGCGGCACGCGGCGACCGGTCGGCGGAGTGACCGGAACCTCACCCCACCACCCCCGGACGTGACTTCCCCCGACCGGGAGCTCTGGTTAGGCTAGCCTTAGTTGGGCCGATGAGAGACGCCGACCGGTGGGGACCACCAGACAGGGGACGGATCAAGGTGACTGCGGTGATGCCGAGGCGGGACGCCGCCGCGCCGCTCGCCCCGGTCACCGGCACGCTGCGCGCCATGTTCGGCACCGACGACCTGCCCGGGCTCGCGCCCGGCCTGCTGGTCACCGCCGGCGAGGCCCGCTGGTCCCCGGCGACCCGGCTGATCGACGGCACGCTGCTGCCCGAGTTCCTCCGCGCGGCAACCCGGCGCTTCGGGGGCACGCCGCACGCCTGCGCCGCGCTGGCCTGGAAGTCGTACAGCTACTGGACGGCACTGCCGGCGGTGCTCGGCTGGGCCTCGGCCCGGCGGGTGCCGCTGCTCGACCCGGCCGACGTCCTGGTCCACTTCGAGGACCACCACCAACTGCTCACCCTGGGCCTGCGCGGGTCGACCACGGTCGCCGTGCTGCCCGGTGATCCGCTGGCGCTGGCCGGCCACCCCGACGTACGGGTGGTCGCCGACGAGGCGGCGCTGCTCGGCGCGCTGCGCGCCTCGCTGCTCGACGCCCACTTCGCGCCGCTGATCGCGGCGATCCAGACCGAGGTGCGGCTCGGCACCCGTACGCTGCTCGGCTCGGTCGCCTCGGGCATCTCGCACGGCATCCTGCGCGCCTCGGACGCCCTGCCCGGCTCCGCCGCCGGGACGATCGGGACGTTGCTGGACACGCTCGACCTGGCCGACCTGGTGGAGTTGGTGCCCGGCCCGGCCGGCGAGCCGACCGTGCAGCGGCGCACCTGCTGCCTGGCCTTCACCCTGCCCCGGCCGAAGATCTGCCAGGGCTGCTGCCTCCGCCCGTCCTGATCCTCCCGGCCGGGATACGGCGACGTCGCTCAGTCCACCAGCGGGCGGACGTCCCAGAGCCAGACCCCGCCGGTGAACGTCGGCTCGATCCCGGTCAGCGCGGTCATTCCCCGCCGCAGCGCGTCCGCGCGCCGCAGCCGGGAGTCGAGGATCACCGCACCGGCCCGCCAGTAGCGCAGGTCGTCGACCGCGGCCACCCGGTCCTGCGGGGTGATCGGCGGCACCCCGTCGGTCGTCCGGATGGTGGTGAAGAAGGTGCTGGTGGGCCGGGGCGGGGCGGTGAAGAGCGCCACCCGGCCCTCGCCGGGCCGGGTGTCCGGGTAGAGGAAGTAGCCCCGTGCCAGCGGCATGCCCAGCCGGGTCTCGGCGGACCAGCGCAGCGGGTCGGGGTAGGTGGTGTCGGGCAGCGGCAGGGTCACGATGCTGTGCCCGTCGGCCACGTACGGCCGCCAGGCCCCGGAGGTGACGAAGACCGGGGTCGGGTCGAGGCGTACCGAGGGCAGGGGGGTGGGCAGGATCGGCAGCAGCGCCATGGTCAGCACGGTGACGGTGGCGAACCGGATCCGCGGCCGGGCGGCCGGGTGTCGCCGGGCCAGTCGCCGGATGTGCTCCACGCCCAGGGCGAGCAGGATCCCGACGATCGGGGTGAGCGCGAGCGACCAGCGGGTGGGCACCACCGAGTGCAGGATCGGCAGCTTCTCCAGCACCGCCCACGGCGCGGGGATGCCGGTGTCGTGCCCGTCGAAACGGATCTCCCGACCGAGCGAGAAGACGGCGAAGAGCAGGCCGGCGCCGCCCAGGGCGAGCGCCACGACGTTCCGCCGCAGCCACCAGATCAGCGCCACCACCAGGACGGCGAGCGGCCAGCCGAAGAAGGCGTTCTCCTCGGTGGCGTTCTTGGCCAGCCACACGCTGCCCCGGGCGTCTCCGGCGAGGGACTCGCGGGACCAGGCCACGAACGACGCGAGATCGGTGCGGTAGCCCCGGATCAGCTGGGACAGCCCCTGGTAGGCGCCGGGCCCGAAGAACTGCACGTACAGCGGATAGGCCAGCAACGCCACGGAGAGGACGGCGGCCACCGCGAGCCCGGCGCAGAACGGCCGGGCCGCCCGGCGCAGCTCGGGCCGTGCGACGGCGAGCGCGAGCACGACCACGCCCAGCCCGATCGCCGTCATCAGCAGGATCTCCAGGTTGAGGAAGGCCTGCCAGACGATCACCAGGGCGAGCAGCACGCCGTTGCGCAGCCAGCGGCCCGGTTCGGCCAGGCGCAGCGTCCGCCAGACGATCAACGGCACCACGAACTGGCTGACGATGTTGGGGTGGGCGTTGGCGTGCGAGACCATCGCCGGCGCGAAGGCGCAGAACCCGGCGCCGAGCCAGGCGGGCCCCCGCGCGCCGATCACCACCCGGGAAAGGACGAAGTACCACACGATGCCGGTGGCGGCCATGCCGAGGGTGAGAAAGGCCAGGAATGCCCACCGGGGGCCGAACACGACGGTGACGGGCGTCATTGGCAATGAAATGGATAATACGGACGTATTTGCCATCAGATTGACACCGTCCGGCACATTCATCCGGTCGGTGAGGAACGGATTGGCGAATTGCGTCACCACCCGCGCACCGTGTGCCATCATCCACTCGAACTGTGCCTGGTCCGACCGGTTGTCCCGCACCCCGGCGGCCGGGTTCGCCCAGAACCGTGCGGTGACCCAGAAGGCGAGCAGCACGAAGCTGAGCAGGGCGGCGAGGTCGATCCACCGCCCGCGCGCCGGCCCGGCGCCCTCGTCGGACGCGCCCTCGGCGGCGTCGACGGCGTCCGAATAAGGAGTAGTCATGGCAATTCAGAGCGTAGTCAGGGTATGGCGGGGCCGTGCAGATTTCTGGGCACTGGCGTACTATGTGCCGGGTTCGCCGACCGCGGATCGCGTGCCCTCCCCCGACCACAATTCGGCCACCCCCCGGTGCCCCGATTTCCCCATCGCCCATCCAGATGGTTGACTCTGTCGGTCCAGGCGCGGGTCAGTCATATCGTGAGGAATCGACGCATGGCAGAGATCACTGGGGATCAGCGCGTCCAGTCGGAGGTGCTCGAGGGGCTGGCGACGGCGGTCAACCACCGCCGGTGGTTCGTCGAGCTGGCCGTGCCCTACCTCGGTGACAACCCAATCGAGATCGGCAGCGGCCTGGGCGACTACGCCCTGGAGTGGTCCGAGCACCTGCCCCGGATCACCGCCACCGAGGCGGACCCGGACCGGCTGATCCGGCTCAAGGAGCGACTGGCCGACCGCCCCGCCATCGAGGTCCGGCAGATGCTGCTGCCGCACTCCGAGCGCGGCGATTACAGCGCGGCCGTGTCGTACAACGTGCTGGAGCACATCGACGACCACGTGGGCGCGCTGCGCAGCATGCGCGACCTGGTCCGGCCGGGTGGCGCGGTGATCATCATCGTGCCGGCGTTCCAGTTCGCGATGAGCCCGGCGGACATCGCCACCGGCCACGTCCGGCGCTACACCAAGAAGACGCTCGCCGCGGCGATGACCGAGGCCGGGCTCACCGTGGAGAAGATCCACTACGCGAACGCGCTCGGCCTGATCGGCTACTTCATGGCCACCAAGGTCTTCCGGCTGATGCCGAAGGAGGGCCCGATGGTGAAGATCTACGACACCCTGGTCCTGCCCGCCACCAAGGCGGCCGAGCAGGCCGTCCGGCCGCCGTTCGGCCAGTCCGTCTTCGCGGTCGCCCGCGTCCCCGCCTGACCGGGTACGAGGAAGGGCCCCCGGATCCCGGGGGCCCTTCCTCGCACCCGGTCACTCCTTGATCTGGTACGTCGGGCGGATGACCGCCCGGGCCAGGGTGTGGAAGGCCAGGTTGAAGCCGACGAAGGCTGGGCTGGCCTCCTTGCCGACGTCGAGGCGCTCCACGTCCACCGCGTGCACCGCGAAGACGTACCGGTGCGGGCGGTCGCCGGGCGGCGGGGCAGCGCCGCCGTAGCCGGTGTCGCCGTAGTCGTTGCGGATGCTGAAGGCGCCGCCCAGGTCACTCTCCTTCACCCCGCCGGGCAGCTCGGTCATCGAGGCGGGCACGTCCACCAGCACCCAGTGCCAGAAGCCGCTGCCGGTCGGGGCGTCCGGGTCGAAGCAGGTGACCACGAAGCTCTTGGTCTCGTCCGGGAAGCCCGACCAGGACAGCTGCGGGGAGACGTTCTCACCGCCGGCGCTGCCGTGCGCGTACCGCGCGTCCATCGGCTCACCGTTGTGCACGTCGTCACTCGTCAGGGTGAACGACGGCACCGTCGGCAGCAGCTCGTACGGGTCCGGGGCGATTGGTCGTTCCAGGGTCATCGAGCGGTCCTTCCGGGTGCGCGCGGAATCCTGCGTCCTTTCATACCCCCTGTACCGCCTCGAACGAACCGAAAGCGGCCGTGTCGACGGAACGGCGGCCGCGTGCGCGGTGATGGCGTGGGACCGATCGCCCCCTACTGCGGGGTGGTGGTGTTGATGTAGTTGATTCCGTCGCGGTAGATGCCGTCCACGGCGCGGCGCACATCCGCCACGGTTACCGCCTTGCCAGCCACCGAGTAGATCCAGTTGACCTGCATGTTCCAGGTTCGTTCGCTGGCGAAGGGCAGGTCGACGAGCCAGGTGTTGAGGTGGATGCCCATGGGCGCGCGGGGGAAGGTGTTGCCGCTGCTGCGAAAGATCGGTCGGCCGTCGAGGCCGCCGTTGGGCTGGCAGCTCTCTGTTGGCGGCAATCCTGCTCGCCATGCGCCAACTCGCAGACGCGGATCTCGTCGTCCTCATGCTGACGATCATTCTCATCACCGGGTCCACCGGCGCCTAGGTGGCATCGCGTCAGCGACACCGCAAAGACCGTCGCATCGCGGGCGACTGACACTTCTCTGAACTGCAGCCGGAAACGAGCCAGGGCGCGCGCCTGCTTGCGGAGGGTGTGGGATTCGAACCCACGAAGACATCGCTGCCTTACCGGTTTTCAAGACCAGCGCCATCGGCCACTAGGCGAACCCTCCCGGACGCGCCCCGAGGGGTACGCGACCGTGCATAGTCTGCCACGGACCGCACTCCGGGCGGGCCGGCGTCCCACCCCCACTGTCAGGACGGGCTCGCGCGGGAGTCGCCGGCAGTGGTGCTGATCAGCGGAATCATGGCGGCCGGCCAGTCCACAGTGGCCGGGTAGCTGGCCCGGCGGCTGCCCCGGTCGGTGCACCTGCGCGATGATGTGTTCCGCCGGATGATCATCGGCGGGCGGGCGGATCCGGCACCGGCCGCTCGCGGTGGCGGTGCTCGCACCCCGCGCGGACGTGCTCGCCGCCCGCGAGCGGCGCCGGCCCAAGCAGGGGTACGGCGGCTGGCCGGTCGCCGACCTGGACGCCGAGTTCCGGGCCGACCCGCCCCGGATCCGGCTCTGGCTGGACAGTTCGGCGCAGACGCCGGCGGAGACGGTGGACGAGATCCTGACCCGGACGTGGACGGAGGGGCGGATCGGGTAAGACTGGGCCATGCACGCGATGACGATCCCGAAACCCGGCGGACCCGAGGCCCTCGTCTGGTCGGAGGTGCCCGACCCGGAGCCCGGCCCCGGCGAGGTGCTCGTCGAGGTGCGGGCCAGTGCGGTGAACCGGGCGGACCTGCTGCAACGGCAGGGGCAGTACCCGCCGCCGCCGGGCGCGCCCGCGTACCCGGGACTGGAGTGTTCCGGGGTGGTCGCCGCGCTGGGGCCCGGGGTGAGCGGTTGGGCGGTCGGCGACGAGGTCTGCGCGCTGCTGGCCGGCGGCGGGTACGCCGAGCGGGTGGCCGTGCCGGCCGGGCAGCTGCTGCCGGTGCCGGCGGGGGTCGACCTGGTGGACGCCGCGGCGCTGCCGGAGGTGGCCTGCACGGTCTGGTCGAACGTGGTCCAGCTCGCCCGGCTGGCCCGGGGCGAGACGCTGCTGGTGCACGGCGGTGGCAGCGGGATCGGCACGTTCGCCGTTCAGCTCGGCGTGGCGCTCGGCGCGACGGTGGTGGTGACCGCCCGTTCGGCGAAGCACGAGCGGCTGCGTGAGCTGGGCGCCGCGCACGCCATCGACTACCGGGAGCAGGACTTCGTCGAGGAGGTCCGCCGGGTCACCGACGGCCGGGGCGCGGACGTGATCCTCGACATCATGGGTGCCGCGTACCTGCCCCGGAACGTGGCGGCGCTGGCCACCGGCGGCCGGCTGGTGGTGATCGGCATGCAGGGCGGCCGCAAGGGGGAGCTGGACCTGGGCATGCTGCTCGCGAAGCGGGCCTCGGTCCACGCGACGGCGCTGCGGTCCCGCCCGCTCGACGAGAAGGCGGAGATCGTCCGGGGCGTACGCGAGCAGGTGTGGCCGCTGGTCGAGGCGGGCACGGTCCGCCCGATCGTGCACGCGCGGGCGAAGCTGGCCGACGCCGCCGACGCCCACCGCCTGGTGGAGACGAACGACCACGTGGGCAAGGTGCTGCTGGTCCGGTGACCGGTCAGGCCGCGTCGCCGTCCGGCTCCGCCGGCCGGGGCAGCATCAGCCGGGCACCCGGCCCTTCGGTGGCCAGCGAGTCGCCCGGGTTGTAGAGGGTGCAGCGCTGCAACGACAGGCAGCCGCAACCGATGCAGCCGTCCAGGTCGTCGCGGAGCCTGCCGAGCAGCCGGATCTTCTCGTCCAGCCGCTCCCGCCAGGCCCGGGACAGGGCGGCCCAGTCGTCCGGCGTGGGCGTACGCGAGGACGGCAGGGAGTCCAGCGCCTCCTTGATCTCCTCCAGCGAGACGCCGACCTGCTGGGAGATCCGGACGAACGCCACCCGGCGCAGCTCGCTGCGGGCGTACCGACGCTGGTTGCCGCCGGTGCGCTCGGCCTGGAGCAGTCCGAGTCGCTCGTAGTAGCGCAGCGCGGAGGGGGCCACCCCGCTGCGCGCGGAGAGCTGTCCGATGGTGAGTGCTTCGTGCATCACAGGGCCTTGAGTTGAAGTGCGCTTCAACTTCGAGACTATCCGCATGACGACGACGACCGCCACCGACCCCGCCCTGCTGGCGGCACTGCTGGACCGGGTTCGCGCCGGACGCGAGTTCGGCGCGAACGTGTACTCGACGCTGGACGTGCTCCGGGTGCTCTACGACCGGGTGCTCCGGATCACCCCCGAGACGGTCGACGACCCGGACCGGGACCGCTTCCTGCTCTCCAAGGGGCACGCCGTCGCCGGCTACTACGCGCTGCTCGCCGCGAAGGGCTTCGTGCCGGCGGAGTGGCTGGACGACCAGGGCGGCCCGGACAGCCGCCTCGGCGACCACCCGGACCGGCTGCGGGTGCCGGGGGTGGAGATCGGGTCCGGATCGCTGGGGCACGGCCTCGGGTTGGGCGTCGGCACCGCGCTCGGCCTGCGCGCCCAGGGCCGCCCCGATCCCCGGGTCTACGTGCTGCTCGGCGACGCCGAACTGGACGAGGGTTCCAACCACGAGGCGATCGCCTACGCGGGAGCGACCGGCCTGGGCAACCTCACCGCGATCGTGCTGGACAACCGGTCCGCGAGCCACGGCTGGCCGGGCGGCGCGGCCAGCCGGTTCACCGTCAACGGGTGGACCGCCGCGGCCGTCGACGGCCGCGACCACGGAGCCCTGCACGCCGCCCTCACCGGGCACGACCAGCACCGGCCGCACGTCGTCGTCGCGGTCGTCACCGACAACGGGGAGTGACCATGCGCGACACCTTCGTGACCACCGCCACCGCCTTCCTGGACGATCCGCGGACCGCCGTCGTGCTGGCCGACATCTCCGCCGCCGCGTTCGCCCCGGCCGCGGAACGTCACCCCGACCGGGTGCTCAACGTCGGCATCCGGGAGCAGCTCATGGTGGGCGTGGCCGGCGGGCTGGCGCTGACCGGGCTGCGGCCGATCGTGCACAGCTACGCGCCGTTCCTGGTGGAGCGGGCGTACGAGCAACTCAAGCTGGACCTCGACCACCAGGGGGTCGGGGCGGTACTGGTGAGCGTCGGCGCGTCGTACGACCGGGCGGCGGCGGGGAGGACCCACCTCGGGCCCGCCGACGTGGCACTCATCGACACGCTGCGCGACTGGACGGTGCACGTCCCGGGTCACCGGGACGAGGTGCCCGGGGTGCTGCGCGGCGTGGTGCACGGCCGGCAGGACTCGGCGTACGTGCGGCTCTCCACCCGCGGCAACCGGACCGCGTACCCGGACGCGGACGGCCTGCGGGTGGTCCGGGACGCCGGGCCGGGGGCGCCGCTGCTGGTGGCGGTCGGGCCGCTGCTGGACCAGGCGCTCGCCGCGGTCGCCGATCGGCCGGTCACCGTGGCGTACACCCGCCGGCCGCGACCGTTCGACACCGCCGGGCTGCGGGCCCTGGCGGGCACCGAGGTGATCCTGGTCGAGCCGTACCTGGCGGGCACCTCGGCCCGGGTGGTCGGCGAGGCGCTGGCCGACCGGCCGCACCGCCTGCTCAGCCTCGGCGTGGGCCGTACGGACCTGCGCCGTTACGGCGCGCCGGAGGACCACGACCGCTGGCACGGCCTGGACGCCGCCGGGCTACGCCGCTCGGTCGACGCGTTCCTGTCCCCGGCGGGCTGAGACGGGAGGGACGGCGTCAGCGGGTGACCGGGCGGCGGCGGGCGCGCTCGCGGGCCAGGATCCAGATCGCCTCGACGCCGTCCTTCCAGGTGATCTTCTTGCCCTCCTCGCGGCCCCGGGCGCGGTAGCTGATCGGCACCTCGTACGGGCGGATCCGCTGGCGCAGCAGCTTGCCGGTGACCTCGGCCTCCATGCCGAAGCCGCGGGACCGGATCTCGAGCGAGCGGTACAGCTCCAGCGGCATCAGCTTGAAGCAGGTCTCCAGGTCACCGATGTAGGAGTTGTAGAGCACGTTCGCCACGGTGGTGACGCCCTTGTTGCCGATCACGTACCAGAAGCTGTAGGCGCTGTGGCTGCCGAAGGTCCGATTTCCGTAGACGACCTTCGCCCGGCCGTCGAGCACCGGCTCCAGCAGCTTCGGGATGTCCTGCGGGTCGTACTCGAGGTCGGCGTCGAGGATGACCATGTACTCACCCTCGGCGTTGTCGACGGCGGTCTTGATCGCCGCGCCCTTGCCCGCGTTGCGCTGGTGGGAGATGACCCGCAGCCGCTGGTCGTCCACCCGGTCGAGGACCTCGGCCGTGCCGTCCCGGCTGCCGTCATCGACAACGACGAGCTCGATCTCGCACGGGTAGTCCACCGCCAATGCCTGCTTGAGGGCATCCGCTATGCGTTCTTCCTCGTTGTAGACCGGCATGAGGATCGAGAGCTTCACGGGTTCTCCACGGTGGCGACGGTAAGTCGCCCTAGCGTAACCTGGCTGGTCCTCGCACCGGTGAGTGCAGCGCCCTGAGCTTTGTCAAGGTCCTCCCGCAGGCGGATGTGAACGAGGGCGGCCGCCCTTTGGAACGGCCGCCCTCGTCGCCTCACTGCTGCTTGAACGGGACCACGATCAGCCGGGCCACACCGCCGTCGCCGTCCTTGGTGCCGGCCACGCCGACCGTCGTACCGACCTTGATGTCGCTGGACTGCACCGTGGTACGCCGCTCGATCACCCGCAGCTGCTCGTCGAACGTCCAGGTCATGGTGAAGCCGTCGGAGCTCTTGACGGTCACCGACTTGTCGTCGATGGCGGTCACCTGGCCGCGCTGCACGGCGACGGTCTTCGTGCCGCCGTCCTTGGTCTGCACCACGACCTCGCCGTGCAGGGTGTTCTTCCGCAGCAGCACCCGGGCCCGGTGCCGCTTGCGCCACTCCTGCCCCTTCTCGCCCCGCTTGTCCTGCGGGCCGGCCTGCTCCCCGGCCGAGGCCGACGGGGCCGGGGCGGCGACCGGAGCCACGTCCAGGTCGGCGGCCTCGAAGCCCATCGCGGCGAGCGCCTGGCCGTCCGCACCCATGGCGGCGGCCACCTCGACCGCGGTCTCCTTCGCCGCCTCCTGCGCGACCTGGGCGGGCCCGCATCCGGCGAGACCGAGCGCGGCCGCCGCGAACAGCGCGGTGACGCCGGTGACGATTCCCTGACGTGCCATCAGTTGTCCTCTCTCGTCCGTGGTGACCACAGCCTCCCCCGCGCCGGCGAGCGGAGCGTCAGGTCGATGTTCGGGTCAGGTAAGGATCGGCGGGCAGCCGGACGGTGAAGGCCGCGCCGCCCTCCGGTGCGTGCCCGGCGGTGATCTCCCCGCCGAGCCGGCGGACCAGCCCGGCCGCCAGCGCCAGGCCCAGCCCGCTGCCGACCTTGCGCACCCCGCGGTACCGCTGGTGCAACGCGCCGCGCTCGAACGCCACCGCCAGGTCGTCGTCGGTGAAGCCGGGGCCGCCGTCGCGGACCTCCACCACACCCCCGGCGACCGGGCCCGCGCCGGCCGGCCGGACCGCGAGCACCACCGGCGCCCCCGGGGGTACGACCCGCAGCGCGTTCTCCAGCAGCCCGTCCACCACCTGCCGGATCCGCCCCGGGTCGGTGTACGCGGGCACCGGCCCGTCCGGCGTCTCCACCCGGAACGACACCCCCACCGCCGCGCACCGGTCGGACCAGGTCCGCTCCGCGTCGGCGGCGAGCCGGGTCAGGTCGACCGGTCCCGGCTCCAGCGGGAAGTCGGCGGCCTCCAGCCGGGCCAGCGCGAGCAGGTCGCTGACCAGCCGGTCCAGGTGCTCGGCCTCGGCCAGCATGGTCCGACCGGTGCCCGGCACCCCGTCCGCGTCGATCACCCCGTCGGCGAGCGCCTCGGCGTACCCCCGGATGGCGGTGAGCGGGGTGCGCAGCTCGTGCGAGACGGAGAGCAGGAACTCCCGCTGCCGCCCCTCGCTGGTGGCCAGCGCGGCGGCCAGCCCGTTGAGGGCGTACGCCAGGTCGGCCACCTCGTCGGGCGGCTCGACCGGCACCCGCACCGCCCGGTCCCCGGCCCGCAGCCGGGCGGCGGCGGTGGCGGCGACCCGGATCGGCCGGGCCAGCCGGCGGGCCAGCAGCAGGCCGGCGCCCACCCCGGCGGCGAGCCCGGCGAGCAACGGCAGCCAGAGGCTGAGCAGCACCTGCCGCCACGGGCCCCTGCTGGCGGCCCGGGTCAGCACCACGCCGTCGCCGCCGGTGAGCGCCCGCCCCTCGACCAGGGTCCGCCGCCCGTCGACCAGCCGCCGGCCGGAGACGACCCCGCCGGCCGCGACCCGGTTCACCACCTGGCGGGGCAGGCCGGGGCGGTCCACCTGGCCGGCGCGGATGAGGTACACCTCGATGTTCTGCTGCCGTAGCTGGCGGATCAGCCGGTCGCCGGCGCTGTCCCGCTGACGGACCGCGCGGACGCGCAGCACGTCGGCGGCGAGCCGGGCCTGGGCGGCCAGCGCCGCCTGGTCGCGCCGCTCGGCACCGCGTACCGCCAGGGGGACTGCGACGAGCGCGGTGACCAGCACCGACACCAGCGCCACCGCGCAGGTGACCAGCACCGCCCGGGCGGTCAGGGTGTGCGTGAGGCGCCGCCGGGGCAGCGGGGAGGCCGGCCGCGGGCCGATCACCGGCAGCGCGACGGTGGGTTCGTGCGGCCGGGCCGCCCCGGACGGCGGCCAGGGCCCGGGCGGCGCGGTGGGCTCAGGCATCGGCCGCGTACCCCACGCCACGGTGGGTGCGGATCACGCTGGCCGGGCCGAGCTTGGCCCGGACCTGCGCCACGTGCACGTCCACGGTCCGGGTGCCCGCGTGCGCGGCGTACCCCCAGACCCCGGCGAGCAGCTCCTCCCGGGTGAAGACCCGGCCGGGCCGGGCCATCAGGTGGGCGAGCAGGTCGAACTCGGTGGAGGTGAGCTGGACCGGGGTGCCGGCGGCGCTGACCGTCCGGCGGGCCGGGTCGAGGGTGACCGGGCCGACCACCCGGGGCTGCTCGGCCCCGGCCGGCGCGCCGGCCGTGCGACGCAGCACCGCCCGCACCCGGGCGACCAGTTCGCGCGGGCTGAACGGCTTGGTCACGTAGTCGTCGGCACCCAGTTCCAGGCCCACGATCCGGTCGACCTCGTCGTCCCGGGCGGTGAGGAAGATGACCGGCGTCCAGTCGCCGGCCTCGCGCAGTTTGCGGCAGATCTCGGTACCGGCCAGGCCGGGCAGCGCGATGTCGAGGACGCAGGCCACCGGGCGCAGTCGCCGCGCGGCGGCTAGGCCGGCCACCCCGTCCCGTTCCAGGTGTACGCCGAAGCCGTCCCGGGTCAGGTAGAGCCGGACCAGGTCGGCGATGGCCGGCTCGTCCTCCACCACGAGGACGAGTCCGCGCTGGGCGCTGTCGGTCACCGGCCCATGATTACCGACCGGCGGCTGCGCGGGACGTCAGGGGAGTGTTCGGATTCGGTAAGAGCCCGCGCGGGCTCCAGGCCGGTCAGCGCACCGGCGCCGGGCGGAACACGGCCGGGCGGGCGAAGGCGGACGACTCGCCGATGGTGGCGACCAGCCGCTCGGCGGGCGTCCGGAGCCGGGTCCGGAAGGCGTGGTTGAGGAGGGCGTCGAGCTGCCACACCTGCTTCGGGTGGTGGGTGCGGATGAGGAACCGCTCGCGCACCCCGTCGATCGCGGTGGCCGCCAGCTCGACGCACTGCGAGCGCGCGTCGGGGCTCCAGGTGACGTTGCTCAGCTCGCGCAGTTCGGTGTTCAGGTGCAGCCGCAGCCGGTGCAGCACCCGGGTCTGCCGGGTCACCACCAGGCGGCGGTGGGTGAGGAGCATCAGGTACTCACCGCCGACCGGGTGGTCCGGGCGGCTGCACCGGGTGACCAGGATGGTGGCGTCGCCGGTGCCGACGCAGCGGCGGAAGATCGGTATGTGCCGACTGACGGTCTGGGTCGCCAGGCCGGTCTCGGCGGCGGCCGGAAGGAACGTTCGCGAGAACACGTCCATGCCCTGTGCAACGACCACTGACCAGGCGTGATATGGGTCACTCGCAGGTTTTAGAAATTCCACGAATGCAAATCGCACGCGCAGTGCGACGTTGCGCCCGGGTCGGGCCGGCCGCTCAACGTGGTGCCGTTGTCCCCGTACAGCCACAGCCGGCCGCGGAAAGGCTCCCGGCAGACCCCCTCGGCCCAGTCGTCGCGATGACGTGGACCAACCGGGGGACCGGCACCGGGGCCACGTCGAGGTAGTCGCGGTCGATGTTGATGGTGATGCCGCCGTACGTCTCGTCGTGCGGGCCGACGTGCTGCTTCATCCGCCGCTTAGGCGACCAGTAGTCGGCCGGGAGGACCGGGTCGTCGACCGTCGCCACGTTGTCCCAGCGGGCGAAGTGCAGGTAGTCGGGGCGGACGTAGCCGGCCGTTCCGTACGCGGCGACCTGGTCGGGCACGCCGCGCGCCATGCTGCTGTAGAAGCCGGAGAGGTAAGCCCGCTCGTGCAGGCGCATGGTCCAGGCACTCATGAACGTGTTGACCGCCGTGGTGCAGGCGGCATCCCCGCCGGAGTAGTCCTCCATGTCGTAGACCAGCACGCTCCCCCGGGGCAGGCCGAGGTTCCGCGCCTGGAGGACGGCGTCGTCGGCCTGGGACCGCCCCTGAGCGGCGGCCTGCGCCGGGTCGATCCTGGCCTTGCTCGTCGCCAGGCAGGGCGCCTGCAGTCCGACGTACATCGGCACGAGGTGCCAGCCGGCCGCGACCTGCGCGGCGACCCAGTCGGCGGTGAGGTTGGGCTGGGCGCAGCCCCGGTCCACCCCACCGAAGTAGATGGTGACCGCCCGGAAGGGCGACGAGGCCCGCCATGCCTGCATGGCGGTGCTGCTCGGCGCGGTGCAGGCGTCGAAGCCGAGGCCGGTGTAGGTGCCGGGCTGCGGCCCGACGGCCGCCTGGGCGGGGGCGGCGGTGACGGCGAGCGCGGCGCCCGCGCCGACGACGGCAGCGGCCGTGGCGGCCAGCGTCCGCCGGGCCGCACGGCGCAGCCCGGCCAGCGAGAAGGTGGATGTCATGAGTCCCCGAATCTGTCCCAGTACGGAAGACCGGCGGCGGACGCCTGGCGTCACTCGCTCTCACCGGCCCAACGATTCTTGACAGATGAACGTCGTTCTGTCGAGACCCGAGCGGAATCTCGTTCCTTTCGGGTCAGTTCTCCAGCCGACGCGGGGACTGCCCGTGCGGGCCGGTCCACGCGACCGGTCGGCCGTCCAGGGCCGGCGGGAACCGGGCCGGACCGTCCGGAATCGACAGTCCCTCGACGAACTCCGAAAACACCCCCGACCGCCGCCACCGTCGGCCGGACCGGCCGGCCGACGGTGGCGATCAGGCCGGGCTCAGAGCAGTTCGACGATGGTCGCGTTGGCCATCCCGCCGCCCTCGCACATGGTCTGCAGGCCGTAGCGGATCCCGTTGTCCCGCATGTGCTGGAGCATGGTGGTCATGATCCGGGCGCCGGATCCGCCGAGCGGGTGGCCGAGGGCGATCGCCCCGCCGCGCGGGTTCAGCCGCTCCGGGTCCGCCTCGGTCTCGGCCAGCCAGGCCAGCGGCACCGGGGCGAACGCCTCGTTCACCTCGTACACCCCGATCTCCTCGATGCCCAGCCCCGCGCGGCGCAGCGCCTTGGCGGTGGCCGGAATGGGGGCGGTGAGCATGGTGACCGGGTCGTCGGCGGCGACCACGGCGGTGTGCACGCGGGCCAGCGGGCGCAGGCCGTGCCGGCTCGCCCACTCGCTGGTGGTGACCGCGAGCGCCGCGGCACCGTCGGAGATCTGCGACGCCGACCCGGCGGTGACCACGCCGTCGGCCTTGAACGGGGTGGCCAGCTCGCCGAGCTTGACCAGCGAGGTGTCCCGGCGGATGCCCTCGTCGGCGCTGAACTTGCCGCCGTCGGCCAGGGCCACCGGGGCCAGCTCGGGATCGAACGCGCCGGCATCCTGGGCGGCGGCGGCCTTCTCGTGACTGGCCAGCGCGAACTCGTCGAGCTGGGTACGCGAGAACCGCCAGCGCCGGGCGATCAGCTCGGCGCCGACGCCCTGGTTGAACGGGAGCGGGCTGTCCTCGGCGACACCCTCGACGCCCCGGTAGCGCTCGAGGATGGCGGGGCTGAACGGCAGGCCACCGGCGACGCTGGAACCCATCGGCACCCGGGTCATCGACTCGACGCCACCGGCGACCACCAGGTCGGCCTGGCCGGACAGCACGGTGGCAGCGGCGAAGTGCAGCGCCTGCTGGCTCGATCCGCACTGCCGGTCGAGCGTGGTGCCGGGGACCGACTCCGGCCAGCCGGCGGCCAGCACGGCGTTGCGGGCGACGTTCCACGACTGCTCGCCGACCTGGGAGACGCAGCCCCAGACCACGTCGTCGACCTGGGCGGGATCGATGCCGGTCCGCTCGGCGAGGGCACGCAGCACGTGGGCCGAGAGGTCGACCGGGTGCACGCCGGCAAGGCTGCCCTTGCGCCGCCCGACGGGGGTGCGTACCGCACCGACGATGACCGCGTCACTCATATTTACTCCCGGGTAACTTGGGCTGTCCCGATCCTACGTCCTGAGCCGGCCGGTCGTCCTCCCCCGTCCCGCCGGCCACCGCCGCGACCGGCGGGGCGGCTGGCATGCTGGGGCGGTGCCTCCACAGCCGCCCCCGGCCCGCCAGTGGCGGGTGCCGACGGTCCTGCCGGCCGCCAAGTCGGCCGCCGCGCTCGTCCTGATCGCGCTGGGCCTGCTCTTCGCCGGCGGCGACCTGGTCCCGGTCGTGCTCGCCGGGCTCGCCGCCGCCGCGCTGCTCGGCTGGGCGGCACGGGACGTGGTCGCGCCGGTCCGGCTGGCGGTCGACGCGGAGGGGATCACGGTGATCCAGGGTTTCGCCGGCCGGCGGCGGCTGCCCTGGCCGGCCGTGGAGGCGATCCGGGTGGAACGGCGTACCCGGCGCGGGTTGACCGCCGAGACGCTGGAGGTCGACGCGGGCGAGTCACTGCACCTGTTCGGCCGGTACGACCTGGACGCGCCACCGGAGGAGGTCGCCGAGGCGCTGCGCGCCGCCCGCGCCGCCGCCGCCCGCTGACGGCGGATCCGCCGCCGGGCCGGGCGCCGCGGTCAGCCGGCCAGCATGGCGGTGCGGACCAGCACCAGGCCGAGCAGCACCAGCGCGATGATCGTGCCGCCCGCCGCCTGGAACAGGGTCCGTCGCATCCGCGGCGCGTACGCCAGGACCAGCGCCATCAGCGCGCCGGTGACCAGGCCGCCCAGGTGGCCGGCGATCGAGATGCCGGGCACGGTGAAGGTGAAGACCAGATTGATCACCAGGATCGGCAATATCGCCGAGGTGTCCCGGCCCAGCCGGCGCATGATCACGAAGATCGCGGCGAAGAGGCCGAAGATGGCGGTCGACGCGCCGACGGTGCTGGAGTTCTGCGGGCTGAACAGATAGGCGGCGACGTTGCCGCCGAGCCCGGCGATCAGATAGAGCGCGAGGAAGCGCAGCGGGCCGAGCACCGCCTCCAGCGTCCGGCCGAGCACCCAGAGCGCCCACATGTTGAGCAGCAGGTGCACCAGGCCGTAGTGCAGGAACATCGCGGTGATCAGGCGGTACCACTCGCCGGCGGCGATGCCGTGGAGCGGGCCGAAGGGAACGTACGAGGCGTAGGCGAGCACGCCGCCCCACCGGGTCAGTGGGGTCGAACCGCCGAGCAGGCCGCCGAGGCCACCGCCGGCGACCGCGGTCCCGCTCCGGGCCAAGACGATGGAGAGGAGCATGACCAGCACGTTCAGGGCGATCAGCGTTTTGGTGACGTAGCCCTGGCGGCCGGCGGCACCGCCCCCGAAGGCGGTACGCGCCGGCCGCACGCTGCGGCGTCCCTCGCTGACGCACTCCGGGCACTGGTGCCCGACGGAGGCCTCCCGCATGCACTCGGGACAGATCGGCCGGTCACACCTGGTGCACCGGACGTACGTCGCCCGATCGGGGTGCCGGTAGCAGACCGGTGCGGTCGGCACCGGCCCGTTCGTGGCGTCACCTGCCTGCCCGGAGCGCTCGGTCATGCGAGCAAAGGTACCCGGGACCGCTCAGGCCGGCTTGTGCTCGATCTCGACGCGCTCGATGACCACGTCCTGCAGCGGCCGGTCGCTCGGGCCGGTCGGGGTGTTCGCGATCGAGTCCACGACCTTGGCCGACTGCTCGTCCGCGACCTGGCCGAAGATGGTGTGCCGGTTGTTCAGGTGCGGCGTCGGGGAGACGGTGATGAAGAACTGCGAGCCGTTGGTGCCCGGCCCGGCGTTCGCCATCGCCAGCAGGTACGGCCGGTCGAAGCGCAGCTCCGGGTGGAACTCGTCGCCGAACTTGTAGCCCGGTCCACCGCGTCCGGTGCCGGTCGGGTCGCCCATCTGGACCATGAAGCCGCTGATCACGCGGTGCGAGATGGTGCCGTTGTAGTACGGCCCGCTGCCCGGCTGGCCGGTGCGCGGGTCGGTGTACTCCCTGGTGCCCTCGGCCAGCTCGACGAAGTTGCGCACGGTCTTCGGCGCGTGGTTCGGGAAGAGCTCCAGCCGGATCGGGCCAGCGTTGGTGTGCAAGGTGGCGTAGACAGCCTCGGCCACGGGTACTCCTCACTTGTTGGTCAGTTCCATGCGGATCCTCCCATGTGCCCGATCTGGCCATGCGGAGGCATCCAAAGGTGGAGGATGGCGAAGGAACAACTCCCAGGAGGTGGGACCGTGTTTGGAATCGGGCGGCGCAAGACCCGGGGGCAGCTCGCAAAGGCCGAGCTCAACCAGGGCATCGGTCACCTGAGGCAGGCCGCGACGCACGCGGCGAAGGGTGCCGGCGCCACGGTCGGCCCGCGGGTTCAGGCAGCCCGGGGCGCTGTCGCGCCCACCGCGATCATGGTCCGGGACCGGGCATCGACCGGGGTCGCCTCGACGGCGGCGGCGCTCGCGCCGCTGCTCATGGCCATGCGCAACGCGCAGGCCGAGGCCGCGGCCAAGAGCGTGAAGGGTCGTAAGGCAGCCGCCGCCAAGCAGGCCGCCGTGTCGAAGAAGGTCAAGGCCAAGAACATGAAGATCGCCAGGAAGAAGCAGAAGAAGTCGCGCGGCATGATGGCCGGACTGCTGGCCGCCGGCACCGTCGCCGGCCTGGCCGGGGCGATGGCCATGCGCCGCCGCCGCGAGCAGCTGGAATGGACCGAGTACGACCCGACCGGCAAGCTGGAGCCGATGCGCGAGGACGTGGACACCATCGTGGTGGAGACCCCCGACCCGACCGCCAAGGTGACCCAGTCCGGTCCCGGCGCCTCGGCGGTGGCCGGGAACGGCGGCGCGTCGACCGCCAAGGCGAGCAGCCAGCCGGCGATCCAGCCGACCGACAAGGTCCCCTCGGTCGCCGAAGGTGCGCGGGACGTCTCCGGCCGTCCGGCCGACGACGTCACCAAGGCGCTGAACACCGAGAAGAACGCGGCCAGGGCCAGCGGCCGCCGCTGACCCGGCGGTCCGCGGAGAGCGCCGGCGCGTGGGGGTACACCCCGCGCGGCCGGCGCTTCGCCGTGCCGGGGAGTTACAGCCAGCCGTTGCGGCGGAACCAGCGGTAGAGCGTGAACGAGGACACGAGCATCAGCGCCCACACGCCCGGGTAGCCGTACGTCCAGTCCAGCTCCGGCATGTTGTGGAAGTTCATGCCGTAGATGCCGGCGATCGCGGTCCACACCGCGGCGATGGCGGCCCACGCGGCGATCTTGCGCATGTCGTTGTTCTGGTCGACGGTGACCTGCGCCAGCCGCGCCTGGAGGATCGAGTTGAGCAGGTCGTCGTAGGAGTTCACCTGCTCGACCGTGCGGCTGAGGTGGTCCTGCACGTCCCGGAAGTAGCGCCGCACCTCCTGCGGCACGTCCCGGTTGACCTGCGAGGTGAGGGTGAGCAGCGGACGCTGCAACGGCACCACGGCCCGCTTGAACTCCACCAGCTCCCGCTTCATCTGGTAGATCCGCTGGATCCGCCCGCTGCTCTGCCGGTCGAAGACGTCCGCCTCCAGCACGTCAAGGTCGTCCTCCAGCCGGTCGGCGACCTCCAGGTAGAGGTCCACCACCCGGTCGGTGACCGCGTACGCGACCGCCCAGGGGCCGTGCTCCAGCAGGTCCCGCTTCTCCTCC
Organism: Micromonospora mangrovicola; assembly: GCF_047200535.1. Taxonomy (NCBI): domain Bacteria; kingdom Bacillati; phylum Actinomycetota; class Actinomycetes; order Micromonosporales; family Micromonosporaceae; genus Micromonospora; species Micromonospora mangrovicola. The sequence continues at coordinate 20,801 of NZ_JBJZOG010000062.1, forward strand.
AGGTCGGCCCGGACCGCCGCGAGCCGGCAGGCGTCCCCGTGCCGGACGCTGATCAGGAAGTTCGGCCCGATGAAGAGCATCACCTGGCCGGTCTCCACCACCTCGGAGTTCTCGGTCAGCTCCGTGTGCTCGCAGTAGCGGGCGGTCCGCAGCACCAGGAAGGAGACATCGCCGAAGCGCTCCAGCTTGGGACGCTGCTCGGCCTTGACCGCGTCCTCCACCGCCAACTCGTGCAGCCCGTAGGTGGCGGCGATGGCGCTCATCTCGTCCAGCTCCGGCTCGTGCAGGCCGAGCCAGACGAAGGCGTTCCGCTCCTGGCGGGCCGCCGCCAGGGCGTCGGCGTAGTGCCACTCGCCGGGCTGGCGCTCGCCGTCGACGTACAGGCCGCAGTCGACGATCCCGCTCCGCCCCGGGCCGGCCGGTTGGGGGGTACGCGGGGAGCCGTCGGCGTTGAGGATGCGGGACATCGCGCGTACCGGTGCCGCCCAGGCCCGTGGCCGGAGTCCCCGGCCGCCGTGCTGCCCGGCGGTGCGGTCGCGTGCCACTCGGTCGGTCATCTCGCCCCCTCCCCACGATGCTGCGGCTTGCAGGTTACGCCGATCGGGACGAACCGCAGCGCGGGCGACGGGGCGGCGACGGGGCGGGTGCGGCGGGCGTCACACCACGGGTGGCGCCGGGTGGGCCGGCCGCGTCAGGGGGGTGAGGGGCGACACGGCCCACCCGGCACCCATTGGGGGCGGGAGTGTTGCTGTCCGCGCCGGCGGTCCGGACGGGGGGCGTGGTGCGGCTCCCCGGCGGGCGGACCCGCCACCGAAGAAAGGTGAACGGCGCTCGCAGCATTGTGGGCCGCCGACCGGCCCAGCGGGAGGGCTGAGCCGGTCGGCATCGCCGAACTGTCGGAAACCCGACAGAAGATCAGCCCCGAACGGCGTTCATCGCCTCGGCCAGCCGCCGGACACCCTCGTCGATCCGGTCCGCGGTCACCGCGGAGAAGGCCAGCCGCAACGCGTGCCGGCCGCCGTCGATCAGGAAGTCGCTGCCCTTGACCACCGCGACACCGCGCTCGGCGGCCGCTGGGGCGAGCCGGTCCACCTCGACATCCTCCGGCAGTTCCACCCAGAGGAAGTAGCCGCCGTCCGGCTCCACGAACCGGGCCTCCGGGATGTGCCGGCGCAGCGACTCGGCGAGCACCCCGGCCCGCTCGCCGAGGGCCGCCGACACGGTACGGATCGACCGCTCGATGTCCCCGGAGACGCAGAACTGGTGCACGATCGCCTCGGACACCATGCCGGGCGAGATGTAGAGGTTGGTGGCCTTCTTGGCGATCGTGGCGATCAGCTCCGGCGGGCCGACCAGGTAGCCGACGCGGACCCCCGGACAGACCGTCTTGGTGAAGCTGGAGGCGTGCACCACCACGCCCCGGGTGTCCATCGACAGCATCGAGGGCAGCGGCTCGCCCCGGAACCGGATGTCCGCGTACGGGTCGTCCTCGAAGATCGTGAAGCCGTACTCGGCGGCCAGGTCGAGCAACTCCCGGCGCTTCTCGAAGGAGAGGGTCACGCCGGCCGGGTTCTGGTAGTTCGGGATGACGTGGGCCAGCCGCGGCCGGACCCCCGACTCCAGCAGCTTGCGCAGCTCGGCGGTGTCCAGACCGTCCGGCTGGACGGTCACGCCGTGGATCTCGCCGCCCATCTGCTGAAGGTTGAGCAGCGTCCGGTCGTACGTCGGGCGCTCGACGACGACCGCGTCACCCCGGCGGACCAGGTGGTCGAAGAGGAAGGCGTCGGCCTGGAGGGAGCCGTTGGTGATCAGCACCTGGTCGGCCTCGACGCCGTGCTTCTGCGCGATCCACTTCCGCAGGGGCGGGTAACCGACGGAGGTGCCGTACGCCGTGATCCCGGCAGGGTCGGCGTCGAAGGCGCGGACGGCGGCGGCCTTGAGCCCCTCGACATCGACGATGTCCAGCGAGGGAGCGCCACGGGCGAAGGAGATCAGCTGCTCGGCGGTCATGCGCACGAGCCTAGGGCCTGCTCCGGGCGGTCCGGCCGGCATACACGCGAAGTTCAACATGCGGGCGGTCGATCCGTCCGACCGGCCGATCCGGGACCCGAAACGGGCTCACGAACACCCCCGTCGCCGGGGCCCGACGGGCCCCGGCGTCCGGGTCAGACCGCCGTGGTGGCCTGCCGCACGGCCCAGACCCGCATCAGGTCGCGTACCGAGATCACCCCGGCCACCTCGCGGCCGTCCAGCACCACCAGGTGCCGGAAGCCGCCCCGGGCCATGGCCGCCGCCGCCTCCTCCACCGTCCAGTCCGGACCGGCGTAGACGACGTCCCAGGTCAGGTGGGCTCCGGTGCGCTCCACGTCCGGATCGAGTCCGGCGCCGATGGCGTTGAGCACGTCACGTTCGGTCATGATCCCGATCCCCTCGGAGTCCGGGTCGATCACGACCGCCGACCCGACGCGGCGGGCCGACATCATCCGGGCGGCCTGACGGAGCGTGTGCTCCGGGCCGACCACGAGTACCTGGCTGGACATCGCTTCCCGAACCTGCATCACGCATCACCCCTTTGGGACGGTGGCCTCGGTACGGACATGGTGGGCCATCGATGCTTACCGGGACAAGACCGGGCATCGCCCCGGACGGCCCCGGCTCGCTACTGTCGTCCCGTGCCCACCGAGCCTCTTCGCTGCGCCGGCGCGTTGATCGTGGACGACGACGGCCGCATCTTCATCCAGCGCCGGTCAGCCGACCGGACCCTCTTCCCCAACTGCTGGGACATCGTCGGCGGCCACCTCGAACCCGGCGAGACCGTCGAGGAGGCGCTGCGGCGCGAGGTCGTCGAGGAGACCGGCTGGTCGGTGTCGCACGTGCTGGGCCTGGTCGGCGAGTACGGGTACACCGGCGACGACGGGCTGGCCCGGGTGGAGACCGACTTCCTGGTGCGGGTGGACGGCGACCTGAGCCGCCCGCGGCTGGAGGAGGGGAAGCACACCGAGTTCCGCTGGCTCACCGAGGAGGACGTCGACCTGCTCGACGAGCACCGCGACGTCAACGACGGGCTGATCCGGCGGATCGCCGAAGACGGCTTCGCCGCGCTGCGCTCGATCGGTCTGTGAGCGCGACCGTTCCGGATCGCGGCGCGGCACCGCGTCCGGCGCGCCCCGCCGGGCCGGTCGACCAGGTCGAGCTGCCGTCGCACCGGATCGCCGGGCTGGTCGCCCCGGCGATCGACCGGGCCTTCGTCGCCGGCATGCTGGCCGGGCGCGACGGCGGCGGCGCGGAGCTGAGTTCCCGGTACGGCGGCCCCGCGGCGACCGGCTTCCTGGTGGAGTTCCGCACCCGGCTCGCCACGCCGGGCGGGACGGTGGACGGGCCGGGCTTCGCGGCGGTCACCCGCTACCGGGACTCCGCGTCGTGCCAGCGGGCCGTGGACAAGCAGGTCGCGTACGGGATGCTCCAGCGCGTACCGGACGGCGGCTACTGCGCCACCGAGCGCGGGCTGGCGTTCCTGAGTGAGCTGTACGGCGTGCACGCCGAGGTCACCGAGGAGCTGTGGGCGGGGCACGACGAGCGGGTGGCCCGCCTGGTCGGCACGCTCGGCCGGGTGCTGGCGTACGCTCTGCTGCTGGCCGAGGACGACGAGCCCGGGGCGTTCGCCGCGATGGCCCCGCCGCACGAGCCGGAGGGCACCCCGCCCGGGGTGCTGCTGCTCAACCGGCTGGGCACGCTGCGCTACCACCGGGCGGACGCGCACGCGGCGGCCTGGACCGCCGCCGGCCACACCGCGACCAGCATCGCCGAGCTGCCGCCGGGACCGGAGCGGCTGGCGATCGAGCAGGAGACCGACCGCCGGGCCGCCGGCCCGTGGACCGTGCTCACCGCCGAGGAGCGGCTGGGCGTGATCGCGGACCTCGCCGCGCTTCCCGGCTGAACCCCCGGGTAACACCGGTTGGCCGGAGCGCTACGCCCGGCTGACGTTATCCTCCACGATGACCGTGTGTCAGCTTGTGGGGGAGGACGTCGGCATGATCGGAATGGTGCTCGCGGCCGGTGCGGGCCGTCGGCTGCGCCCGTACACCGACACCCTGCCCAAGGCCCTGGTGCCAGTGGACGGGGAGACCACCATCCTCGACATCGCGCTGCGCAACCTCGCCGAGGTCGGGCTCACCGAGATCGTGATCGTGGTCGGGTACGCCGCCGACGCGGTCCGGCAGCGGCAGGCGGCGCTGGAGGAGAAGTACGGCGTCACCCTCACCCTGGTGCACAACGACAAGGCCGAGGAGTGGAACAACGCGTACTCCCTCTGGCTGGCCCGGGAACACTTCTCCCGGGGGGTGCTGCTGGTCAACGGCGACACCGTGCACCCGGTGAGCGTGGAGAAGACCCTGCTGGCCGAGCGCGGCCCGGGCATCCTGCTGGCGATCGACAACATCAAGCCGCTGGCCGAGGAGGAGATGAAGACCACCTTCGACGCCGCCGGCCAGCTCACCCGGATCACCAAGCTGATGGACCCGCTCGACGCGTACGGCGAGTACATCGGCGCGACGCTGATCGAGCCGCAGGTGGCCGACGCCCTCGCCGACGCCCTGGAGGCGACCTGGCGGCGCGACCCGAACCTCTACTACGAGGACGGCTACCAGGAGTTCGCCGACCGGGGCGGCGAGGTGCGGGCCGCGCCGATCGGCGACGTGTCCTGGGTCGAGGTGGACAATCACGACGACCTGGCCCGGGCGCGGGAGATCGCGTGCCGCTACTAGCCCGGACCATCCTCACCCCGCTGCACATCGACGTCCGGCGGGGCGCGGTGGCGGACCTCGCGGCGATCCTCGTCGACGGGCGGATCTCGGCCGGCGGTGACGTGGCCGTGGTGGTCGGGCCGGGGCAGGGCGAGCAGATCGCCGAGCTGGTCCGGCCGTCACTGCGCTCGGCGGACGTGTTCACCGTGGCCGGGGCGACCCTGGACGCCGCCGACGACCTGGGCGCCAAGCTGCGCAACCGGTCGTACGACGCGGTGGTCGGCATCGGCGGTGGCAAGACCATCGACGTGGCCAAGTACGCGGCCACCCGGCGCGGCCTGCCCATGGTGACCGTGGCGACCGGCCTGGCGAACGACGGGATCGCCTCGCCGGTGGCCAGCCTGATCACCGACGGGATCAAGGGCTCCTACGGGGTGCACATCCCGATCGCCGTGATCGTCGATCTGGACTTCGTGGAGGCCGGACCGGAACGGCACAACCGGGCGGGCATCGGCGACGTGGTGAGCAACATCAGCGCGCTGGCCGACTGGGAGCTCGCCCGGGACGTACGCGGCGAGCCGGTCGACGGCCTGGCCGCCTCGCTGGCCCGGATGGGCGCCGAGGCGGTGCTCGCCCACCGGGGCGACATGGGTGACGACGCGTTCGTCACCGTGTTGGCCGAGGCGCTGATCTCCACCGGGCTGGCCATGGCGGTCTGCGGCACCAGCCGGCCGGCCAGCGGCGGCTGCCACGAGATCATGCACGCCGTCGACGCGCTCTACCCGGGCACCGCCTCGCACGGGGAACTGGCCGGGCTCGGCGCGCTCTTCTGCACCTTCCTGCGCGGCGACGAGCGCCGGTTCACGGAGATGTCGGCCTGCCTGGCCCGGCACGGCCTGCCCCGGGTCCCCGCCGACGTGCGACTCACCGACGACCAGTTCGTCGAGGCGGTGCAGTTCGCCCCGGCCACCCGGCCGGACCGCTACACGATCCTCGAACACCTCGCGATGTCGCCGGACGAGACCCGTCGGCGGTTGGGAGATTACCTCGATGAACTTCGCGATCACCTTGGCTGACCCGTCCCGTCCCACCGTCGCCGACTTCCACCGGGTCAACCGGGGCGGCGGTCTGTTCAGCGAGTCGGTCAGCCAGTGGATCGGGGCGGTCTTCGCGATGATCGCCCAGCGGCTCGGCCTGCGCCCGACCGCGCTGACCCTCACCAACCTGGTGCTGGGCCTGGCCGCCTCGGTGACCGTGGTCGCGCTCGCCGGCAAGGTTGCCGGCGGCACCGTACCGGCCTGGGTGGTCGGGCTGGTCGCCCTGGTCGTGTGGCAGATCGCGTACGCCCTGGACTGCGCGGACGGTCAGCTCGCCCGGGTCACCGGGCAGGGCAGCGCGGCCGGCGCCCGGGTCGACGTGCTCTGCGACGTGGCCGCCCAGATCGCTCTGGTCGCCGCCCTCGGGGCGACCGCCGTGGCGCAGCGCCCGTCGACGCCGACCTGGCTGGTGGCGGTCTTCGCCGGCACCTGGATGGTCAACCTGGTCACCTCGGTGATGCAGGCGGGCCCGAACGCGGCCAGCATGGTCACCTCGACCTCGCTCCCGGTACGCCTGGTGAAGCTGGTCCGGGACTACGGCGCGGTGATCTTCCTGGCCGGCCTGGTGCTCGCCCTCGCCCCCGCGCTGACCGTCTGGCTGATCGTGGCCTTCACCATCGTCAACGGCGGCTTCCTGCTCGCCAGCATCGCCTTCTCCGCCCGCGCCTCGCTCCGCTGACGCGTCCGCCCAGCTCGGTGCCGCGCGCCCCGCGCCGCGTTCCCGGCCACCAAATTCACGGAAATTGTGGCTTTGGCGGCCGGAACAGCCACTATTTCCGTGAATTAGCGGGGCTGGTGCGGGCGGTGGCAACGACGTCGGCGTAGATGTCGATGAGGCGCTTGGTGACCACGTCGGGGTGGAAGATGCGCTCGTAGCGGGCCCGGGCGGAGGAGGCCAGCGCGGCGGCGCCGGCCCGGGCCACGGGCAGGGCGGCGGCGAGCAGAGCCGGCTCGGGCGGGACCACCCAGCCGGCGTCGCCCGCCTTGGTGCCCTCGGGCATGGCCGGGCGGTCGGACCCCCCGGCGGGCACGGAGGCCACGTCGGCCGGGCCGGTGCCGGCGGGCTCCCGGGGGGTGTCCGCGCCGACCAGGTACGGGATGCCGCCGAGCGCGGTGCCGAGCACCGGCCGGCCACCTGCCAACGCCTCGATGATCACGGTGGGCAGCACGTCGTGCCAGGTGGAGGTGGCCAGCACCACAGCGCTGGCGGTGAGCGCGGCGCGTACCCCGGCCCGGTCGAGCTGCCCCAGGTAGACCACGTCCGAGCGCTCGGCGGCGGCCGCCTCGACCTGGGGGCGCAGTTCGCCGTCGCCGGCGATGCGCAGCGGGCCGAGCGCGCCGACCGGGTGCCGCCGCCACGCCTCCAGCAGCAGGTCGAGCCCCTTCTCCGGGGTGAGCCGCGCCATGTAGAGGAAGCCCTCGCCGAGGGGCGCCGGGGCACCCGGGTCGGGGACGGCGTTCGGCTTGACCACGATCCGGTCGTCCGGGATGCCGTAGTCGCGCAGGTGGTCGGCGACGGCGCTGGTGAGCGCGATGAAGCGATCCACCGACCGCCAGGTGGGGCGGTGCACGGCGAGGGTGGTGGCCATCAGCGCACTCTGCGCCCGGGAGCCCCGGTAGCAGCGGTGCACGATGGCGGGCACGCCCAACGCTCGGCCCCGGCAGTCCTGGCAGATCACGCCGTCGCGGAAGTAGAGCCCGGAGGAGCAGACCTGCCGGTAGTTGTGCACCGTCTGCACCACCGGCACGCCCCGCTTGTGCGCGGTCCGCACCACCCAGGGCGAGAGCAGCGGGTACGGGTTGTGCAGGTGCAGCACGTCGGGCCGGTGCTCGGCGAGCAGCCGGTCCAGGTCGTGCTGGGCCTTCGGTGCCCAGATCGGGGAGATCGGCAGCAGCGCCTTGGCCGCCTTGGACATCGCGGGGATCTCGTCGGAGCTGCGCAGGAAGGGCAGCACCTCCACCCCGGCCGCGGTCAACTGCCCGATCTCGGCGTCCACGATCGTGTTCTCGCCGGACGGCTGGGCTTCCCGGTACCGGTTGTGTGCCACCACGATTCTCACGGCAAAGAAGGCTACCGTTGTACGGTGCCCGAACTACCGGAGGTGGAAGCGCTCGCCGGTTATCTGCGCGAGCGGGCGGTGGGCCGGCGTGTCGAACGTGTCGAGGTCGCCGCGATCAGTGCCCTGAAGACGTACGACCCGCCGCCGAGCGCGGTGGCGGGTCGGTCGGTGGTCGGCGCGGGCCGGCACGGCAAGTTCCTGGATGTGATCTTCGACGGCGGGCTGCACCTGGTGGTCCACCTGGCCCGGGCGGGCTGGCTGCACTACCGGGAGGCGTTCCCGTCGACCGCCCCGCTGCGCCCCGGCAAGGGCCCGGTCGCCCTGCGGGTACGCCTCGACGACGGCTCCGGCTTCGACCTGACCGAGGCCGGCACCCAGAAGAAGCTGGCCGCTTACCTGGTGACCGACCCGGCCCAGGTGCCCGGGGTGGCCAAGCTCGGCCCGGACGCGCTCGGCTCCGACCTGGCCACCTTCGCCGAGCGGATGCGCAGCCGGCGCGGGCAGGTCAAGGGGGTGCTGACCGACCAGGCGGTGCTGGCCGGCGTCGGCAACGCGTACTCCGACGAGATCCTGCACGCGGCGAAGCTGTCGCCGTTCGCGATCACCGACCGGTTGAGCGACGACCAGTTGGCCGCGCTGCACTCGGCGACCCGCACGGTGCTGGGCGACGCGGTCCGCCGCTCGATGGGGCAGCGCGCCGCCGAGCTGAAGGGCGAGAAGCGCTCGGGGCTCAAGGTGCACGCCCGGACCGGGCTGCCCTGTCCCGTCTGTGGCGACACGGTGCGCGAGGTCTCGTTCGCCGATTCCAGCCTCCAGTACTGCCCCACCTGTCAGACCGGCGGCAAGCCGCTCGCTGACCGTAGGTTGTCCCGGCTCGTACGGTGAGTAATTCCACGCGCCGATTACGGAGAGGAATCGACCCAGGATCGCCGAACCTCCCGCTCCGCACCTCTACCGGGGCCGCCATCCATCGGTATAGTGGCTCGGTCCCCGGCTTCACAACCGATACGGAGCCGGCCAGATCCCCGCGAGCACCGACGGACGGCATTCGCCTCGGGCAGCCGTCCGGCCCGGACTCGCGTGGGAAACTGGAACGGTGGGCGACCACGGACCTCACGCCGAGTGAGGGCACGGGTCATGCGGGAGGACATGGGTTGAGGTGACGACAAGCCTCCAGCGCCCGGTAACCAACACAGGCCGGAGCAAGAGCGTGCGGCACGTCGACAGCTTCGAGATCCAGCCGCCGACTCCGCCGTCGCACAACGGCGTACCCCGGTCGGCGTGGGCCCGTGCCCGCCGCCGGGTGTCCCGCTGGCACCGTCCCTACATCGCGGCGCTGCTGCTGCTCGACTTCGGCGCGGCGGCGCTGGCGAGCTTCCTGGCGGTCCAGATCTTCGAGCAGGCCGCCTCGGGCTTCCGGGACGCGCCCCAGTCGTGGTTCTACACGGTCGCCTTCCTGCTGCTGCCGGTCGGCTGGTTGATCATCCTGTGGGGCAACCGGGCGTACGACCGGCGCTACCTCGGCCTGGGCCCGGACGAGTTCAAGCGGGTGATCCGGGCCGGCGTGGCGGTCGCCGCCACAGTCTCGTTCATCGCCTTCGCGACGAAGACCTCACTCTCCCGGTGGACGGTCGGCTTCGACCTGCTCGGCGCGCTGCTGCTGATCCTGCTCGGCCGGATGGTCGCCCGGCTCACGCTGCACGCGATCCGCCGCCGGGCCGGCCAGGCCGGACACCGGATGGTGCTGATCGGCACCCTGCCGGAGTGTCTGGAGGTCTACACCGCGGTCACCCGCACCCCGGGCGCCGGCCTGGTGCCGGTGGCCATCCACCTCACCGACGGGTACGCCGCCGCGCGCGGCATCGACACGCCGGTGCCGGTCTACGCCGGCCGGGACGTGCTCGCCCTGGTGCGTGAGGTGGGCGGCGACACCATCGCGGTCTGCGGTTCGGCCAGCGCCGAACCGGGCGAGCTACGCCGGCTGGCCTGGCAGCTGGAGGGCTCCGGCGTCGACCTGGTGGTCGCGCCGCAGCTCACCGACATCGCCGGTCCGCGGGTGCACATCCGCCCGATCGAGGGCCTGCCGCTGCTGCACGTCGAGGAGCCGACGCTGTCGGGCCCGGCGCTGCTGGCCAAGAACCTGATGGACCGGGTCGCCGCCGGCCTCGGCCTGGCCCTGCTGATCCCGCTGTTCATCGCGATCGCGGTCGCCATTCGGATCTCCGACCCCGGACCGGTCTTCTTCCGGCAGCCCCGGGTCGGGCACGAGGGGCGGATCTTCCGGGTCTGGAAGTTCCGCACCATGTACGTCGACGCCGAGGAGCGGCTGGCCGGCCTGGTCGACCAGAACGAGACCGACGGCATGCTGTTCAAGATGAAGCAGGATCCGCGAGTCTTCGCGGTGGGCCGCTTCCTGCGCGCCTCCTCGCTGGACGAGCTGCCTCAGCTGATCAACGTGCTGTGGGGCGAGATGTCCCTGGTCGGGCCCCGCCCGCTGCCGGCCGACGACGGTGACTTCCTCGGCGACGTCCGGCGCCGGCTGCTGGTCCGGCCGGGCATGACCGGGTTGTGGCAGGTCTCCGGCCGCTCCGACCTCTCCTGGGACGAGGCGGTCCGGCTCGACCTCTACTACGTCGACAACTGGTCGCTGACGTACGACCTGAGCATCCTGTGGCGGACCGTCGGGGTGGTGCTGGCCCGCAAGGGCGCCTACTGACCCCTTGGCGAGCGGACCCGAAGAGGCCAGGATCGCTGCGTGAGTGCCAACCTCTCCGCCGCCTTCGGGGTGGTCTCGCTGGTCAGCGCGCTCGCCGCGGCGCTCTGGGCGGTGCTGCGGCTACGCGGCCGGCGGGGGATCGCGACGGCGACCCAGCGGGCCACGTACGAGGTCCTGCACACCGCAGGGCTGGCCGCCGAGCCGCTGCGGGCCGGACTGAGCACCGCGGGCGCGGCGAAGGCCGTACGTCATCTGCGGGCCCTGGTAGGCGCGGCCGGGCTGGCCCTGACGGACCGGGACGCCCTGCTCGCCCTCGACGGGCGCGGCGCACACCACGCCGACCAGCTGCTCGCGGCGGCCCGGAAGGCGGTCGGCACCGGGCGGTCGAACGTGCTGCGCGAGTCGGAGCTGCACTGCGACCTGGTGGACTGCCCGGTACGCGGCGCGGTGGTCGCCCCGCTGAGCGCGGACGGCCGGGTGGTGGGGGCGTTGGTGGCGGTCGCCTGCGAGCAGCCCGCCCCCGGGCTGGTGCAGGCGACCCTGGAGACCGCGCACTGGGCCGGCGACCAGCTCGCCCTGGCCGAGCTGGACTCGTCCCGGGAGCGCCTGGCCCGGGCCGAGGTACGCGCCCTGCGTGCCCAGATCAGCCCGCACTTCATCTACAACGCGCTGACCGCGATCGGCTCGTTCGTCCGGACCGACCCGGAGCGGGCCCGGGAGCTGATCCTGGAGTTCGCCGAGTTCACCCGCTACTCGTTCCGGGCGCACGGAGAGTTCACCACCCTGGCGGAGGAGCTGCGTTCCATCGACCGGTACCTGACCATCGAGCGGGCCCGGTTCGGCGAGCGGCTCCAGGTGCGCCTCCAGATCGCCCCGGAGGTGCTGCCGGTGACCCTGCCGTTCCTCTGCCTCCAGCCGCTGGTGGAGAACGCCGTCCGCCATGGGTTGTCCCGCAAGCCGGGCACCGGCATGGTGAGCATCGAGGCCCGGGACGCGGGCGCGGAGTGCCACATCACGGTGGAGGACGACGGAGTGGGGATGGATCCGACGACGCTGACCACCGGCATCGCCGAGCTGGCCGGTGCCGGCACCGACCCGGCCGACGACCCCGGCCAGCACGTCGGCCTCTCGAACGTCGACGAACGGCTCCGGTCGGTCTTCGGGGACCGGTTCGGCCTGGTGGTGGAGACCGGCCTGGGCTCGGGGACGAAGGTGAGCATGCGGGTGCCGAAGTTCCATCCCGGGGTGCGGGCGGGGTCATGAACACCACCGGGTTCCTGCGGGTGCTGGCCGTCGACGACGAGCCGCCGGCACTGGACGAGCTGGCGTACCACCTGCGCGCCGATCCCCGGGTGGCCCGGCTGCACACGGCCGGGGACGCGACCGAGGCGCTGCGGGTGCTCCGCGACGGCGACGTGGACGTGGTCTTCCTGGACATCCGGATGCCCGGGCTGGACGGCATGGAGCTGGCCCGGGTGTTGCGGCGGTTCGCCCGGCCACCGGCGATCGTCTTCGTCACCGCGTACGACGACGGCGCGGTGGACGCCTTCGATCTGGGCGCGACTGATTACGTCCGCAAGCCGGTACGGGCCGAGCGGCTGGCCGAGTCGCTGCGCCGGGTGATCGGCTCCCGGGTGGTGCCGTCGCACCCGGCGGCGCTGGCCCGGGCGGAGGAGGATCCGACCATCCCGATCGAGCTGGCCGGAACCACCCGGATGCTGCCCCGCTCGGCCGTGCGCTGGGTGGAGGCGCAGGGCGACTACGCGCGGCTGCACACCGGGGAGGGGTCGCACCTGGTCCGGGTCTCGCTGGCGACGCTGGCGGAGCGTTGGGCGGACGCGGGGTTCGTCCGGATCCACCGGTCGTACCTGGTGCAGTTGAAGCTGATCGCCGAGCTGCGGCTGGTGAACTCGGGCTACGTGGTGGTGATCGACGGGACCGAGCTGCCGGTGAGCCGCCGGCACACCCGAGAGTTGAAGGACAAGCTGGTCCGGGCGGCGAAGCAGGACTGGACCCGCTGACCCGGACACGCCGAAGGGCGCCCCGGCCCGTGCCGGAGCGCCCTTCGGTCGGGTCAGCCGGCCCGGTGTCCCGCCGCCTGGACCACGAACGGGGACGCGGCCGTGGAGTCCGGCGCGCTCGCCGTGGCCGGGTAGAGCCAGTACGTGCCCACCACGTCGGTCACCAGGTGGGTGCTGCCGGCCAGGTTGTGCACGTTGAACCGGTCCTGCGGCCCGATCCCGGTCAGGACGGCGTTCGAGACGATCGACCCGGCGGCCGGGTTCAGGTTGCTCGCCGCGGGCTTGGCGGCGTTGATGTCCGCCGGCCAGACGGTGATCACCGTGTTCATCGTCGGCGACACCGCGGTCACGTTGGTCGCCACAGCGCGGGTCTCCTCGGTGACCAGGGCCGGTGGGGTGGTGACCGCGCGGGTCACGTTGGCGCCGAGGGGTCCGGACAGGCCCATGCCGCTACGGCTGTCGACGATCCGGGTGGGCGTGATCGGCGTGAAGCGCAGGCCGTCGGTGACGGTGCCGTCGTCGAGGACGCCGACCAGGTCGACGACCACCTGCGTGGACTGGGAGCTGTAGACCGCGAAGGACGGCAGCTCGTACGTCTGACCGCAGTCGGTGCAGGCGCGGGTCTTCACCACGACCAGGTTCGGCACCACCTGCCCGGCACGGTAGTTGACGGTGGACGCGGTGGGTACCGACCCCTCCCCGGACCAGACAGTCAGGAAGCCCGCCTTCGCCGGCGCCACCGCGGTGACGTTGAGGACGAGCGAGCGCACCTTCGGGCTGAGGGTCGCACCGAAGTCGACCCAGCCCTGCTGGCTGCCGCGGGCCGGGATCGCGCCGCCGTCGGTCCGGGTGTCGAAGAGCCGGCGGGGCGTCAGCGGATGGTACTGGGCACCCCGATGCGGGTTGGTCGAATACCAGTTGCTGCCGGCGTAGAAGCCGGAGACGTCGATGACCACGTCCGTGTAGCCGTTGCGGTTGTAGATGTTCACCTGGCCGTCGGCACCGACCTTCACGGTGACGTTGTTCGAGCCGAGCCAGCCGGCCGGGAAGTTGATCGAGGAGGCGTTGGGTCGGTCGGCGTCCGACGGGTAGACGGTCAGGAAACTGCTCGCCGTCGGCCCGGTCACGGTCACGTTCAGCACCACGGCGCTGATGCCGCCCGTGGGCAGTCCACCCCGGCCGGCGACCTGGAGGCGGGCCGTACCACCAGGTCCGATCGGAGTACCGAGCACACCGATGCCGTACCGGGTGTCCATCAGCCGGAACGGCGTGTCCAGCGGGTAGTAGGCACCGATCACACCCTCCCACCCCTCGACGGTGAGCGACTCGGAGCGCTGGCCGTACCCGGTGTCGTCCGGCATCACCAGGGTGGCGGTCTGCACCCGACCGCTGGTCGGTGCGGCGACGACCGTCACGGCGCAGGCCTCGCCGGTCGGTACGGTCCGGCCCGAGCAGGTGTCCCCGGTGATCTCGAACGCCGCCGCGTCGGCACCCTCGATCCGTGTGGTGCCGAACGCGGCGTCACCGCTGCCCGCCGAGCTGAAGGTCTCGGTGCGGGTGACCCGCGCCTGCCCGACCTCGGCCCGCCCGAAGTCCAGCGCACCGCTCGGCACCACCGCCACGTACCCGGCGTCGGAGTTCCAGCGGAGTTCCCCGTCGACCACTCGGGTGTCCCCGGAGCAGTGCGCGTCGAAGCCGGCCGCGAGGGCGGTCAGCGTCCCGGTGGCGTCCCGGCGGACCTGACGTACCGAGACGGTGCCGACCATCTCCGCCGGGCACTGCAGAGCCTCCACGTAGAACCCCGCCCTGGTGGCGCCCGGCCAGTTCGAGGCCGGGTAGGTGGTGCCCTCCTGGAAGGTCTGCCCGTACGGCGGCCAGACGTCGACCCGCGTCGACCTCGGGCCGGACGCCACGGACCACCGGGCCTCCAGCGCGAAGTGGTCGTCTTCGAAGAGCATCGGGACCATCGTGGCGTTGCCGCCGTCCCACGAACCGGTGGCGTCACCACCGAACTGGGTGTTGTCGACGACGAGGGCGGTGTACGGGGCGGCGGGCGCGGCATGGGCCACCATGGGCAGCGCCGTCGCGACACAGACCCCGGCGACGAGCACGCCGAGGAGCCTGCGGAGTCTTGGCATGGACACCCCCTGGGGGAGGAAGGGATGAGAATCAGCGCCGGGTACGGACGGCGGGCCGGGCAACGGGGAACAGGGACGCTGGTCGCCTGGCCCGACCTGCCTGGTGACCTCGGCGTACCGACGGAGGATACGCGTGAGGGCGTCCCGGTGATCGCCGGGACGCCCTCACACGGATGGTGTCAGTTGCGGATGCCCGTGCTGCGCACGGTCAGCGGCTGCCCGCCGGCCAGGGCGGTCGTGCTCGCGGTGCCGGAGTAGAGGTAGAACTGGCCGACCACGTCTGCGACGAGGTGGACGTCTCCGGTGAGGTTGTGGACGTTGAACGCGTCCTGCGGTCCGATCCCGCCCATCACCGCGTTGGAGACGATCTGCCCGGCGGCGGGGTTCAGGTTGCTCACGCCCGGCCGGTCCATGCCGGCGTCCGCCGGCCAGACGGTGAGCACGGTGTCCTTCGTCGGCGACACCGCGGTCACGTTCATCGCCAGCACCTCGGTGGTCGGGGTGGCCACGGCCGAGGGGGCGGTGATCCGCCGGGTCTCACCGGCGCCGAGCGCGCCGGAGGTGCCGAGACCGCTGCGGGTGTCCGCGATCCGGGTGGGGCTCAGCGGGGTGAACCGGAGCCCGTCCGGCAGCGAGCCGTCGTCGATGACCCCGACGAGGTCCACCACCAGGTTGGTCACCTGGGAGGTGTAGATGGAGAAGGTCGGCACCGCGTACGGGAGGCCGTTGCAGTCGGTGCACCGGCCGGTCCGGACGAAGGCGAGGTTGGGCACCACCTTGCCGGCCCCGTAGTTGACGGTGGAGGAGGTTGGCACCTCGGTCTCCCCGGACCAGGCGCTGAGGAAGCCCGCCTTGACCGGCTTGACCGCGGTGATGTTGAGGATGAGCGCCTTGACGCGCGGGCTGGACGGGCCGAAGTCGACGTAGCTGCTGATGGTCTGCCCGGCTGCGAGGGTGTTGGGGCGGGTGTCGATGAGCCGCGCCGGCTCGACGGGCTGGTACTGGCCACCCCAGCCGAGGCTGCTCTTCACCGTGTCGCTCGCCGCGTAGAACCCGACCACGTCCACCACCACGTGGGTGGAGCCGTTGCGGTTGTAGATCATGACCTTGCCGTCGGCGCCGACCTTCACGGTCACGTTGTTCGAGCCGAGCCAGCCGGCCGGGAAGTTGATCGACGACGCGGTGGGCACCGACTCGCCGCTCGGGTACAGCGTCAGGAAGCTGTCCGCGGTCGGCCCGGTGACCGTCACGTTCAGCACCACCGAGCCGACACCGCCGGCCGGCACACCGCCCCGCCCGGTCACCTGGAGCGCCATCGACTGTTTCGGGCCGAGCGGGCCCTGGCCGGTGGTGCGGGTGTCGAGCAGACGCTGCGGGGGCAGCGGGTAGTACATGCCGACCACCGTGTCGTACGCGGTGAACTTCAACGGCACCACCCGCTTGCCGTAGGCGCTGTTGTCCGCCACCTCAAGGTTGGCGGTGTAGTCACCCCAGCGCAGCGCCTTCGGTGCCACGACCAGGCGGCAGTAGCCGCCCGGCGCGACCGTTTTGCCGGAGCACTCGTTGGTGCGGATCTCGAAGGACGACGGGTTCGTCCCGGCGAGGCCCGCCGC